>JBLHMP010000142.1:0-3289 GCA_047623555.1 Granulosicoccus sp. | reverse complement strand
TCGGCAAACTCAAAGACTGGCGACGTATCGCCATGCGTTACGACAGATGCCCAAAGCTCTTCCTCTCAGCCATCGCGCTGGCCGCAATCGTCTTGTTTTGGTTATGAGTCCTGACCCTAGCCATTCGCCCATTCGATCAGATCCCAGCGATTGCCAAAAGGGTCACGCCAAACGGCAACTGTGCCGTAGGGTTCATGCCGCGGAGCCTCTTCAAAGATCACGTCTTTGGCCAGCATCGCCGCATGATCACCGCCAAAATCATCTGTCACCAGAAAGAACCCGACACGGCCACCGGTTTGGTTGCCAATGGCGGCGCTTTGTTGCGCGCCCACGGCCTTGGCCAAAATCAGCGATCCGTGGGGGGCACCGGGCGGGCGGACCTCAACCCAGCGTTTGCAATCTTCCAGTGCGATGTCCTGCAGCAGATCAAAGCCCAGCGTGGTCACGTAAAACGCGATGGCCGCATCGTAATCCGGCACCACAAGAGCTACAGCATGAAGGGTCTGAACCATCGCCTAGAGTTTGGTCGGACGGCGGTCGGGCAGGCAGATATTGGCGACCTGTTCGGCTATCGGGTCGGTCGACAACGGATGCGTGTCGGCGTTGTAATTTTCAGGGTTTGTCATGCTTTGCCATTCGCCGCCCAAATATACCTCAAGCCCGGAAAACCGCGACTTATAGTTCATTTTCTGCGACCCCGGCACCCAATAGCCCAGATAAACATACTCCAGACCGGCCTCGCGGGCCATGTCGATATGATCCAGGATTATATGCGTGCCCAGTGAATTTTTCGGCCGATCGGCGGTATAGAACGAATAGACCATGCTCAGCCCGTCTTCGAGAACATCGGTCAGGCAGACCCCGATCAGCCTGCCGTCATCGGTATCGCTGTATTCGATCACCCGGCTGCGGATCGGCGTTTCCTCGATCATGGCGGCGAACTCAAACACATCCATATCGGCCATGCCACCATCGGCGTGGCGGGTCTCAAGGTATTCGCGAAACAGGGCGTATTGGTCTTCGGTGGCCCAGGGCGAGGTTGATTTGCGCGTCAGCCCGGCATTGCGGCGCAGGGTGCGTTTCTGGCTTTTGGAAGGGCTGAAATTGGACACTTTGATGCGGGCAGACAGGCAGGCGGAACATTCAGTGCAGGACGGCCGATACAGCACGTTTTGTGAACGCCGGAAACCTTGTTGTGACAGGCTGTTGTTCAGGGTGTTGGCACTTTCGCCATGCAGAGCGGTGAACAATTTCCGCTCCATCCGGCCCTCAAGATAGGGGCAGGGCTGCGGGGCCGTCACATAAAATTGCGGCGCAATGGGAAGCGAATGACGCATGGCTGGTCCAGATTGGTGTATTCTGATGATAGCAATGGCCTGCGGTCGTGCAAGCACAGATTGGACCGCCCGCGCATAGATTGGCATGGGGGCGGCCTTTAATGTCGCGGTGGTCAATCTGGGTAACAGGTTAAACGCGTTTGTTAATTGCCACGGTACCAAGAAAACTATCGCTTAGTCCCTGACCACGTCTGCAGGTCAGAATCAATATGACCGAGATCAGTTGCAGCGGGAACAGCGCCATGCTGATGGTATAGCCAGCGGTGTGCATCACCGCCATCTGGCCATCAAACAGCGCGCCGTCCTGGCTGCGAAATTCGATCCCGGTAAAGCGCATGCCCCAGGTTGCCGAGGCGGATGTAAGGGTGGCGACGCGATAGAAAAAGCCAATGACCAGCACCAGCAATGGAAAGAAAAAGAAGCCAACAAATACAGTCATGATGCCGATCAGCACACAGACACCGATGATCAGGATCATATCGATGATCCACGCCACCAGGCGTTTGCTGGTCACACCGTCGTAAAACTGTGGTTGACGATCTGGATCAGGTAGGAAACGCATGTGAAAATGGGCCTTTCAAAATGTCCCCCTGCACAACAGGCGCAGGGGGAGGGGTTTTTGGTCTGGCAAGCGGATCAGGCAGTTGCGTCTTCGCGCTCTTCTGGGTCGCTTTGTTTGGCACGGTCGTCCATGAACTGGTCAAATTCGGCCTTGTCCTTGGATTCACGCAAACGGCGCAGGAAGTCTTCAAAGTTGGTCTGCTCTTCTTCGAGACGGCGCAGCGTGTCGGTTTTATAGGCATCAAAGGCGCTGTTGCCGGTTCCGGATGTGCGGGGAAAATTGTGTCGGGAAGTGCGACGGTTGCAGGATTTATTGAACATACGTTTGCTCCAGATCATGTAGAACAGAAAGGCGAGGCCAACAGGCCAGAAAAAGACAAAGCCAAGAACCATGGCCGCAATCCAGGCACCTTTGCCCTTGCCGTCCAGCCAAGCCTCGCTACGGGAAAACCAGCCCGGTTTGTAATCGGCTGGTGCAGGGTCACTAAGCATTGTCATCTTTGGGATCTCCTAGTTCAGAGTGTATGTGAATGGTCTTCACATTAACAGAGATCGGCATAATGCGGCTGTTTTGCAAGAGGTGATGTGAATGTTTTTTACATTAACTTTATTTATTATTTTATAACAAGTAGTTGCTTACCTGAACCTCAAAGGTATTCCGGCACGCTTGGCGCTGGAATATCCGTTTACGGACGGATTTGGATGTAATTATCACGGAGGTCAGTGTTCCTGACTCCACAAAAACAGCTGGGATTGAAATATTTATCGATCCAGGGCGGACCCGCATTCAACGCAAAATGTGCTCTTCATCTGGCAAAAACCCGGCCATCTTAAGGTTAGTGCCAATAAAATCTTACCAGTAGACAGCCACGGCATGATCGACATAGTTCTCAAATTTTATACCGCCCAATCCTGAACGTCGGGCGCAACGTAGTGCCGACACAGATGACGCATGGGAATGACGCCAAGGCGGTCGAGCCAATTCTCTTGTTATGTTTGTGGCGTTAGCTGAAGCCCCCACTTAGCACAGCCTCGGTTAAAAAAAGAGGTAAAGGCCGCCTGATTGGGCTGACGAAAGGCGGTCTGAACTCCAAACTGCACGCTGTGACGGATGCATTGGGTCGCCCGATCCGGCTGTTTTTGACGGCAGGAAATCTGAGTGATTACATCGGTGCTCGTGCATTGATGTCGTCCTTGCCAAAGGCAAACTGGTTGCTTTCTGATCGTGGGTATGACGCCGATTGGTTTCGTAACGGGTTGAAAAATATGAAGATTGAGCCCTGCATTCCAGCACGAAAATCGCGGAAAATGAGTATCCCACATGACAAGACCCGATACAAAGCCCGCCACAAAATCGAAAATATGTTCGGCAAACTCAAAGACTGGCGACG
>JBLHMP010000141.1:0-3617 GCA_047623555.1 Granulosicoccus sp. | reverse complement strand
AAAGGCAGAAATCAGTTGCCCAAACTCATCGAAGGCATCAAGTTCAACGACGGTATCGAAGTGACCGATGCCAATGAAACCTGCGTCGCCTGAATGGACGCCATCACCCAAATTCAACCATAGCTCAGCACGAGGTGATTGCGGCGGATTCTGATACCTAGCGCACAGGCATTTGCGAAAAGGCCGGGCAGTATAATGCACAGGGGATCACCAAAGAGTAGGTCTCAAAATGTCTGGGCGAGGCGCTGCGCGGGCAAAATTCGTCGCTCTGTTCCGAATTGGGCACACTCAAACGCACGGAACATCAATAGTGGTTTCAAGAACCGCATTCCGGTGGTCTGGGCTGGTCCGTCCCGGCGGCGTTGGGGGCAAAACTGGCCGAGCCCGACCGGATTTTCATCGCAACGTTGGGCGATGGATCGTACATGTTTGCCAATCCAACCGTCTGTCATCAGGTCGCCGAGGCGTTGGAATTGCCGATTTTGGTGATCATTCTGAACAACGAAGAATGGGGGGCCGTGCGCGCCGGAACGGTCGGGCTTTAACCCAATGGCTATGCCGGGCAGGCCAATGAAATACCGTTAACCGCGCTCAAACCAACCCCGGATTTCACCCTGACGGCACAGGCCAGCCGCGCCTGGACGCGCGAGGTTCACACTGCAGCGGGCGTTCCTGCTGCGTTGCCCGAGGCATTGCGGGTTGTGACCTAGGATCGACGTCAGGCTGTGCTGAACATCAAGATTTTGTAGCTGTATTTCAGAGCTATCGCCCGCCGGATTTTTGCCTCCGGCGGGGAGTTCAAGCCGTTCAGGAAACGCTAAGGTGGAGCGTTTCAGGCGCGGAACGGCCTATGACGTTCGCTCAATAAAGTCATTTGTCAGTTTGGCCAATTCGGTCCCAACGTCTTCTTGTAGGAAATGCCCGGCGCCTTGCAGGATGGTATGTGGTTGCCCCTGCGCGCCGGGGATCAATTTCTGAAAGACGCTGTCGACGCCGGCCATGATTTTGTCCTCGGCGCCAAAGGCGGTCATTAGCGGAGTATTCAGGGTTTTCAGAACATCCCATGCGGCGCGGTTGGCATCTGATGCGGGATCGTCCGGCGTGGCAGGTACCAGCATCGGAAACTGCCGGGCTCCGGCAAGATAGCTGTCATCGGGAAAGGGCGCATTATAGGCGGCGATTTCGTCATCATCCAGCCCGTTGTGCGTGCCGCCAAAAACAATGCGCCCGGCGTTGAATACTGGCGCGCTCTGGCTGTAATCACGCCAGGCCTCAAACGCTTTGCTGGGGGCCTGATCGCCAGTGGGCAGTGCCGTATTTGCGACGACGATCCGGATAAACCGGTCGGGCATGGCGGCCCACAGGCGCAGCCCGATCAACCCGCCCCAGTCCTGGCAGACCAAGGTGATGCCACGCAGATCAAGCTGCTCAAGAGCCGAAATCATCCAGTCCACATGCCGCTGATAGGTATAGTCAGACCGTTCTGTCGGTTTGTCCGAACGGCCAAATCCGATCAGGTCGGGCGCGATAACCCGGTGCCCTTTGGCGGTGAAATGCGGGATCATATGGCGGTACAGATAGGACCAGGTCGGCTCACCGTGCATGACCAACACCGGGACGGCTGTTTTTGGACCCTCATCCAGATAATGCACCCGCAATGTCGCAGCCTCGGAGTCATCGACGTCCAGATAATTCGGTGCAAACGAATAATCCTTCAGGCCCTCAAAACGCGCATCCGGTGTGCGTAAAAATTTCATCTGAACTGCTCCTTAGTTTGGCAACCACCCTAGCATTCACTGAGCAGCTTGCTAGTCTGAACGCCACACTATTTTCCCTGACTTATGGAGCCGACCGATGAAAGCCATTACCTATCGTGCCTTTGGCGCTGCCAGTGACGTTCTGACGCTAGAAGAAATGGCCAACCCAAAGCCCGGTGCGGGCGAGGTTCTGGTTGATATGCACTACTCCGGGGTCAACCCATCGGACGTTAAATCGCGGGCCAGGGCGCGGGTGGGCGTAACCGAATTGCCCTATCCGGCCATCACCCCACACAGCGATGGATCGGGCGTTATTTCAGCCGTTGGCCAAGGCGTGTCGCAGGACCGGATAGGCGAGCGTGTCTGGCTGTGGAATGGCCAGTGGCGGCGTGCGTTTGGCACTGCTGCGCAACAAATCACCCTCCCCGCCGATCAGGCGGTGCTGCTGCCTGACGGGACTGACATGGCCACCGGGGCGGTGCTGGGTATTCCTGGGCTAACCGCCTGTTATTGTGTGTTCAGCGGCGGCGATGTTGCTGGCAAAACCGTGCTGGTTCAGGGCGGAGCGGGCACGGTTGGCTTGCTTGCGGTGCAACTGGCCAAATGGGGCGGCGCACGTGTCATCGCGACCGCGAGCGGTGTTGGTCTGGAGCGTGCCCGCGAGGCCGGGGCTGATGCGGTGATTGATTATCATCTACCTGATCTGCCGGCACAGATCGTAGCCGCAAATGACGGTGCGTTGGTCGATTTGATCGTCGAGGTCGAATTTGGCCCAAACGTGGCCGTCGATGTCGAAGTGATCGCCGAAAGCGGCCGAATCGTCGCCTATGGATCGGCCAAGGACATGATGCCAACGGTTCCGTTCTTTCCACTGATGTTTAAGGCGGTGACGCTCAAGGCCGCGCTTGTCTATATCCTGACACCTCAGGAACGGGTAGAAACCATCCAGCAGCTAACCAAGGCTTTGACCGAGGGCGCGTTGAATTGCCCGATTGAACAGGTGTTTTCGTTGTCTGAATGTGCCCTTGCACATGAGGCAGTTGAGGCCGGTGGTCGCACCGGTGCAATCCTTGTGAAGCTGGCGGATTAGCGGCTGTTTTGACGGTTCAGAAAAATGAATCAAACCAAGGTCGGTTTTTTTCGAAAAGTCTCTTGAACCATAGGGGCAAGTTGCGTAACAAGCCGATCACAGTTGGGGTGTAGCCAAGTGGTAAGGCATCGCTTTTTGGTAGCGTGTATCGTAGGTTCGAATCCTACCACCCCAGCCAAGTAACATTCTTAAGACTATGTTTTTGCAAAATTTTAAGTATGCCACGCTAATGTCTCCCCACTAGGCTTCCCACAGGGGGATTTTTCCTCTGCGGAGTTTTGGAAGAAGGCGGTTAGCGACGGAGTACGAAGGCTTTGCCGCTATTCTGGATTGGCTTCTACATCGTGTTTCCTTCGTCTAGGTTGATCGAGTGTAGAGCGGGTTGGTGCAGGCGGGAAATCCTAGCTCCAACAGATTGGGTGGGAGCCAGTCGAATCATCAGTTGGATCATGGGCCTTCACGTCATGTTCTACACGGTCTTCATTGGGTGAATCGCAGCCGGAACGGCAACCATATGGGCAGAGAGCCTTAGAAATTGGAAAGACCTAGAGGCTCGGTTGCGTGCGCCCCCAGCTCCGTACAACGACGACACCTAAGCCAAGAAACTCTCAAACTCGCCTGCACCGAGCAAATGCGAGTACATGCTTATAAACGCTATGTTCGCTTGGTCTTCGCACCACTCAATCTCAAACCGCTTGCGCTGATATGTTCTTTGCCACATGCCTTTGGGCTTCCAAGCAATGAAATGGGCCGTTCCGGGTTCACCGCCC
>JBLHMP010000140.1:0-4319 GCA_047623555.1 Granulosicoccus sp. | reverse complement strand
AAAGGCCCCGGCAGCATATCGCCGGGGCTTTTTGCGTTCCATCCGGGGCTTGATGCCGCTTTTGACGTGACCAAAGCGGCATCAAGACATCAATTGCTGCGTGCTCAGGCTTGCGAGCAGCCCGCCACACGGGTAAATGGCCGATAACGCATCAGGAGAGTCCCCATGTCGATTGACGAAAACACCGCCGCCCGTGTTGCCAAGCTGGCGCGTATCAAGGTCGAAGACAGCGCGCTTCCGGCGCTGGCAAATGATTTCAACCGGATTCTCGGGTTTATTGAACAATTGAACGAGGTCGATGTTGACGGTGTTGAGCCGATGACATCCGTCACTCCGCAGCGGCTGAAACGTCGCGAGGACGTCGTAACTGATGGCAGCCAACAAACCAAAGTTTTGGCCAATGCGCCCGATGCCCGCGAAGGCTTTTTTGCGGTACCGAAAGTGGTGGAATAAATGAGCGATCTGAACAAACTGGGCCTGGCCGAGGCGCGTGATGCGCTGCGCAAGGGCGATATCACGTCTGTGGACCTGACTATTGCCTGCCTTTCAGCGATCGAGGCCGCAGATGCGTTGAACGCCTTTGTCCATAAAACCCCGGAGCTCGCGCTTGATCAGGCCCGTGCCGCGGACGTGCGTATTGCCGCTGGTGATGCGCCTGCGATGTGTGGTCTGCCGCTGGGTATCAAAGACCTGTTTTGCACCAAAGGCGTGCCGTCTCAGGCCGGTAGCCGCATTCTGCAAGGCTTTGTGCCGGAATACGAATCGACCGTCAGCCAGAATCTGCTGGATGCGGGCACGGTGATGCTGGGCAAACTGAACATGGATGAATTTGCCATGGGATCGTCCAACGAAACCTCGGTGTATGGCGATGTGATCAACCCTTGGCGGCGTAGCAATGATGACGCCGCCCTGACACCCGGCGGCTCGTCCGGTGGTTCGGCTGCGGCTGTGTCTGCTGATCTTTGCCTTGCAGCGACCGGCACCGATACCGGCGGGTCGATCCGCCAGCCTGCGGCCTTTACCGGCATTGTTGGCATCAAACCGACCTATGGGCGCTGTTCGCGCTGGGGGGTGGTTGCGTTTGCTTCGTCCTTGGATCAGGCCGGCCCGATGACCAAATCGGTGCGCGACGCGGCGATGATGCTGACCGCCATGGCCGGACATGACGCCAAAGACAGCACCAGCATGGATCTGGCAGTGCCGGATTTTGAGGCCATGTTGACCGGCGACATCAAAGGCAAAAAAATCGGTATCCCACGCGAATACCACATGGACGGCATGCCCGAAGACATCGAAACCCTGTGGGCCCAAGGCCGCGATATGCTGCGCGATGCGGGCGCTGAAATCGTTGATATCTCGCTGCCGCACACCAAATATGCGCTGCCGGCCTATTACGTGATTGCCCCGGCCGAAGCGTCGTCCAACCTCGCCCGCTATGACGGCGTGCGCTATGGCCATCGCGCCACGCTGAACGCGGGCGACGGCATCACCGAGATGTATGAAAACACCCGCGCCGAAGGTTTTGGCCCCGAGGTGCAGCGCCGCATCATGATCGGAACCTATGTGCTGTCCGCCGGGTTCTATGATGCCTACTACAACCGCGCCCGCCGGGTACGCACCTTGATGAAGAAAGACTTTGAGGATGTGTTTGCGGCTGGCATCGACGCCATTTTGACCCCGGCAACGCCGTCCGCGGCGTTTGGCTTGGGTGAAATGACCGATGCCGACCCGATCCAGATGTATCTGAATGATGTGTTCACTGTGACGGTAAATCTGGCAGGTCTGCCCGGTATTTCGGTGCCGGTTGGGGTTGATAAACAGGGGCTGCCAATGGGGTTGCAATTGATCGGCCGTCCTTGGGAAGAGGGCGATTTGCTCAATACCGCCTACGCCCTTGAGGCCGCCGCCGGATTTGTGGCCAAACCCGGAAAATGGTGGTAATCTGAGCGCCAACAAAAATGTAATCTACAGGATTTAAGACATGCGAGCAGTTTACGCAGCCATAGCCTTTTGCGCCGTGGCCGCCTGTACCCCGGAGATTCCGGATAGCGGTGCAGGCGTCGGATTTGACAATTCTGTTGAGGCACAGCGCGCCCGGGATGCCGCCCTTGAGAACGGCACAACGCTAAACGGGCAACCGCTTGCGCCGCCAACTGCGATCTCGCGGGAAACCCTGTCTGCGGTGCCAGGCGTGTCGGCTGTCACCTCGCAGCCGTTGTCGGCGATCGGCACGCCAACCGGGGGCGGTGCCGATATCGCGGCCGAAACTGCCGCCGCACTAAGTGCCGCCAGCGGCAATTCCGGGCAGGCGCCGCTTCAGGCTAACCCGTCCAATCCGGCGCCTATGAAACGCAACAATCCCGGCATTTCGGATGAAAACAATTTCGGCAACGTCGCCGGGGAACGCTCAATTTCCGATGACGCCGCGCAGATTGCCAACAGCCGTCAACAGCGTCAGCAAATTCAACCCACCGATTTGCCAAAACGATCCGGGGCTTCGCAACCCAATATCGTGGCCTACGCGCTACAAACGGACAATCCACGCGGTAATCGACTGTACAGCCGCAGCGGTATTTCTCTGACCGCAAAGGCCCAACGCAACTGCGCCAAATTTGCGTCGCCGGATCAGGCACAGGCGGCGTTTCTTGACAATGGTGGCCCGCAAAAGGACCGTCAGTCGCTGGACCCGGATGGTGATGGCTATGCCTGCACGTGGGATCCGTCGGCGTTCCGCCAGGCTGTAAAAAACTAATCCCTATGCCGGTCGTCTGGCATCCATCGCCCAATTTCGGCCCGCGCCGGGATGGGCTGTCGCCAACGCTGATCGTTTTGCATTTCACAGCGATGCGCAGTGCCGGGGCCGCGCTGGAGCGCTTGTGTGATCCGTCGGTCGAGGTATCGGCACATTACCTGATCGGTGGTGATGGCACGGTCTGGCAGATGGTACAGGAACAAGACCGCGCCTGGCATGCCGGGGCCGGTGAATGGGGTGGGGTTACGGACATCAATTCCCGCTCGATCGGGATTGAACTCGACAATCGCGGCGATCACCCGTTTTCCGAGCTACAAATGGCGGCACTCGAAGATCTGATGCCGGGAATTTTGGAGCGCTGGGCGATTAGGCCGTCGGGCGTGATTGCACATTCTGACATGGCACCGGGGCGCAAACACGATCCCGGTGGGCGGTTTGATTGGCAGCGCTTGGCGCGGCAGGGGCTGGCGGTGTGGCCTGAACCTGTTGCCGGGGGTCCCGTAGGAGCGCGCCAGTTTCGCGGGCTGGCCCAGGACGTTGGATTTACCGCCGATGTCGACGCTATGACGTTGCTTGAGTCTGTCCGGCTGCGGTTTAGACCTTGGGGGCAGGGGCCCCTCTGTGCGGCGGATATGGCGGCTTTGGCGGGGCTGGTGCAGGCATTTTCCACTGATGGGATTGACCGCCCGCATAATTCCTGACAATTGCCGCTTTGCGCGGAGGGCCGGATGGCCGCGGGGGGCGGTTGCCCTTCGAGGAAAGTCCGGACTCCACAAAGAAACGGTGCCGGGTAACGCCCGGGCGGGGCAACCCGACGGAGAGCGCCACAGAAAATAAACCGCTTTGCGCAAATCGCTTAGGTGACCGGCGCTGAGTAAGGGTGAAACGGTGGGGTAAGAGCCCACCGCGCCGCTGGCAACAGTGGCGGCATGGCAAGCCCCACCAGGAGCAATGCCAAATAGGACCCCCGCGCGGGCTGGTCCCGGCAACGGGATACCGCCGCTAGGTACCTTTGGCCAAGAGGGGTCGGGTTGGCAGCTAGAGCTGCGTTGGCAACAGCGTGGTAAGAAGAATGGTCATCAATGGGGGTAACCCCGGAACAGAATCCGGCTTATAGGCCCTCCGCGCGACTATTGGGGCGAATAGCTCTTGACTCAGAGAGGTGAGCGGGCGAATAGCACGTTCAAACGAATTTTCCGAAGGACGGATGTGTCTTTCGTTGCAGGAGTGAACTCATGGCGAAGCCTACCACAATCAAAATCCGTCTGAACTCGACCGCAGGCACTGGCCACTTTTATGTGACCAAAAAGAATGCCCGCACCATGACCGAAAAAATGGTCGTGCGTAAATACGACCCTGTGGTCCGTAAGCATGTCGAGTACAAAGAAGGCAAGATCAAGTAAGCCTACTGACGACTGATCAGAGGTCCAAAAAGGTCACGCCAATCGCGTGGCCTTTTTCTGTTCACGAGGTCAGTTTTTTCGAGGCCAGTTTTCGAGGCTAGTCAGCGTGGGTTTTCACCCACCCTACGCCCAGCCTATGAACGCCCGCCTGCTAAGGGCGCAGG
>JBLHMP010000139.1:0-4398 GCA_047623555.1 Granulosicoccus sp. | reverse complement strand
GTTCACGATCCAGCCGCCGCCACTGACCGGCATATATAAGGTGCCAGTCAGTGGCTCCCTTTTCGCATGGGAACCTGAGAAAGATATAAGACAAGCGGTTCTGCCAAAATACGCCCATGGCTTTTTCGACCACCGCGTCACGAGTGTATGTTCTTGGTCTACCCATGTTCGCTTTATAAAACGTTCGCTTAAAAACCTCAATTGACCCTCGAATGCATGCTCAATCAACGCCTCTTATGATGCATCCCGCAAAGTGGGATGCAGGGTCAACGTAGCGGTCCAGGAGGTCACCGCAGCGACAGTCTGTATTTTCTCTTGCTAACTTTTCTAACAGCATTCTTATTGCCACGCGACAACAACACTAGACACACACACGCCTAATCAGATAGGTCTCGCACAGATACTTTAAGCATAAAATACCCTGTGGAGACCGCACCCATGACCGATTTTTTCGTCACCAAAGCCATGTTCGATCTGCCTGATGGGCTTGTCTATCTGGACGGCAACTCGCTTGGGGCGCTGCCCCGTGCCGCCACTGCCCGAGTAGCCGAAACCATGACCAAGGAATGGGGCGAACGGCTGATCACCAGTTGGAACCTGTCCGGATGGATGGCGCAGCCGATGACATTGGGTGACCGTATTGGTGGGCTGATCGGGGCGGAGCCGGGGCATGTGGCGATGGGCGATACCCTGTCGATCAAGGTCTATCAGGCGCTGGCCGCGGCCCTAGATCTGCGCCCGGATCGTCGGGTGATCCTGTCCGATAGCGGCAATTTCCCCACCGATTTGTATATGGCTCAGGGCCTGCTCAGAACGCTGGGAAAAGACCACGAACTGCGTGTTGTCGCCCCCGAAGACGTTGCCGCCAACCTGACCGACGACGTTGCGGTGCTGATGCTGACCGAAGTTGATTACCGCACAGGCCGATTGCACGACATGGCCGACCTAACGACCAAAGCCCACGCTGTCGGTGCGCTAACCCTTTGGGATCTGGCGCATTCCGCCGGGGCTTTGCCCATTGATGTGGCCGGCTGCAACGCCGATTTTGCCGTTGGCTGCACCTATAAATACCTCAACGGTGGCCCCGGTGCCCCGGCCTTTGTCTATGTCGCGCCCCGCCACGCGGACGCAATTTCCCCGGCCCTGTCCGGCTGGCAAGGCCACAACGCACCGTTTGCCTTTGATCTGGACTATCGCCCCGCAAGCGGTGTTGAGCGGATGCGCGTCGGCACCCCGCCCGTTCTTCAGATGGCCGCACTGGAAACCGCTATGGACGTCTGGGACATGGCCGACATCAACGACGTGCGCGCCCGCTCTATTGAACTAACCGACCTGTTTATCACCGAGATCGAGGCCGCCTGCCCGATGCTGACCCTTGCCAGCCCGCGTGACGGCACCAAGCGTGGCAGTCAGGTGTCGTTCCGCTTTGAGCATGGCTATGCCGCGATGCAGGCGATCATTGCGGCGGGCGTTGTCGGCGATTTCCGCGCCCCGGACCTGCTGCGCTTTGGCTTTACGCCGCTGTATATTGATGAGGGCGATGTTCTTGCCGCCGTTAAAACCATCACTCGCGTGATGACCGAATTTCTCTGGGACCGCCCGGAATACAAGGTTCAGAAAACCGTAACATGACCCCAACCCTGCGCCTTTATACGCCGGACGATTGCGCGCCCTGCTGGCTGCTGTTTTACCGCGCGGTTCAGATCGGGGCCGCCAAATTCTACGATCAGGCCCAGCGTGATGTCTGGTGTGCAACGCTTCCGGAACCCACACCGGCCCGCAACGCCCGTCTGGCGGATGCAACAACCTGGCTGGCCGAGGATGATGGCCGCCTGGTCGGGTTTATGTCGCTTGAGGCCGATGGCCATCTGGACATGGCCTTTGTCGATCCCGACTATATGGGCCAGGGCGTCGCAGCCGCATTGCATAACCGCCTTATCCAATCGGCGCGCGACGCCGGGCAAACACAGCTAACAACTGAGGCCAGCCTGTTGGCTGAGCGGTTTTTCACGCGGCAAGGCTGGCAAATGCTTGCCCCTGACACGGTGGAAAAAAATGGCGTCTCACTGCCACGCTATTTGATGCAATTGACCCTAAAGGATTCACTATGACCGACCCATATGACCCGGCAAAAGAAGGTGCGCAAATGTCATTTGATGGCCGCATGTCCTATGGCGACTATCTGGACCTTGAGCATCTGTTGAACGCGCAAAATCCGGCGTCTGACGCCCATGACGAGATGCTGTTTATCATCCAGCACCAAACATCAGAATTGTGGATGCGGCTGGTGATCCACGAATTGACCGCCGCGCGCACCCAACTGATGGGCAAAGACACCCGCCCGGCGTTTAAAATGCTGGCCCGTGTGTCGCGTATATTTGAGCAGCTGAACAATGCCTGGGATGTGCTGCGCACCATGACCCCGAGCGATTACACGACGTTCCGTGAATCCCTTGGCCAAAGCTCGGGGTTTCAGTCGCACCAATATCGGTTGATCGAATTCATGTTGGGCAATCGCAATCAGGCCATGTTGCGCCCGCATGCACATCGCCCCGATGTCACCGCCTTGTTGACCGCCGAACTGGCGCAACCGTCGCTATACGATGTGGCCCTGCGCGCGCTACATGCCACTGTGCCGCTGCCTGATGAGGTGCTAAATCGCGATCTGTCAGCACCTTACGTTGAACATGCCGCCGTAACCGCGGCATGGGTCACCATCTATCGCGATCCGGAACAATATTGGACGCTATACGAGTTGGCAGAAAAGCTGGTGGATGTTGAGGATTATTTCCGCCGCTGGCGCTTTAACCATGTCACCACGGTTGAACGCGTTATCGGCTTTAAACGTGGCACTGGTGGTACTGGTGGGGTCACCTATCTAAAACGGATGCTGGCAGTAGAGCTGTTCCCGGAACTCTGGCACATGCGCACCGATCTCTAGAGTTAGGCCGTTTTCTGCAACGGCTGGTTCTGTTTGCGAGCAGCCCAGTCATAAACCGCGGCGCCAAAGGCCTCAAACAACACCCGCGAGGCCGGATCATCCGCCGCGTTCCATTCCGGATGCCATTGCACCGACAAGGTGAACCCCGGCGCGTCGCGGACGTAAATCGCCTCGGGCGTGCCATCCGGGGCGTGACCATCAATGACAATCCGTTCTCCGGGAACCTTGATGCCCTGCCCGTGCAACGTGTTGGTCATCACTTCGGTGGCGCCGAACACATTGTGAAACGGGCCGCCCTCAGTAACCGTCACCTCATGGCGCAGCTCAAATTTCTCTTCCAACGTGCCATCAGGCGGCATCCGGTGATTGTCGCGCCCCGGCAAATCGCGGATTTCCGGATACAAAGACCCGCCCATCGCCACGTTCACATCCTGAAAGCCCCGGCAAACCCCAAGGAACGGCAATCCACGTTCAACGCAGGCCCGCACCAATGGCAACACAATCGCATCACGGGCCCGGTCAAAATCGCCGTATGCGGCGGTTGCGATCTCGCCATATTCTTCGGGATGTACATTGGCGCGCGCGCCAGTCAGCACAAAACCATCAAAGATTTCAACCAGTTCTTCGACGCTCATATAACGTGGATCAGTTGGGATCACGACCGGCAGGCAGTTGGACACATTCGCCACCGCCTCTGAGTTCATCGTCCCGCCCGCATGGGTTGGGTATTGATCGTTAATCAAAAAGGCATTGCCGATAATTCCAACGAGAGGGCGCGCCATGGGTCATCCTGTTTTGCTGTGTTCAGCCACAGAATAGAGAGCCGCCGCCGCCTGCGCAATAGCGCACGCCTCGCACCCGTGCGCAGCCACTTGTGCCATTATGCACAGGCGCGCAAATTCAGATCTCGCCAACAAGCCCCGCCGCTTCGATACCGGCAAGGGCCGCTGCCGCATCATTGTCCGAGGTATCACCGGTCACACCAACCGCGCCAACAACCTCACCCTTTTTGTTTCGCAGCAAAACGCCACCGGGAACCGGGATCAACTGACCACCAAACACCCCGTTCACCGCTCCGATAAAATAGGGCTGCTGCTCGGCGCGTGCCATTTGCGCCGTGCCGCCCATCCCCAACATCACCGTGCCGTAGGCCTTGCCATGCGCCACCGCAAACCGCCCAGGAGGCGCTCCATCCTCGCGCTCAAACGCCTGCACATTGCCGCCCGCATCCAATACGATCACCGACAAAGGCTTGGCCTCGATCTCGCGGCCCTTTTCCAAAGTCTTGCGGATAATCATACGCGCTTTGCGTAATGAAATCGACATAACCTATACTCTCCTCACTCCAAAACCCGAAGATTTTGTTCTGAGATGATGCGGAAGTTGTCAGTGACCTGGTTCCGGAAATCGTGCCATTGTTCTGGGATGATTTTCCGAAAGAACTTCAAAATGGCTTC
>JBLHMP010000138.1:0-4710 GCA_047623555.1 Granulosicoccus sp. | reverse complement strand
GCACGGAATCTTGACCCCAGATGAAGCCTATGAAAGAAAAACGGAACCAATGAGATCAGCAGCCTAAATGAAACCATGATCCACCTTAAGTTGGCTGCAAATTGGTCGAATTACTGGGACCACCTCTAACCATGTGATGAACGCACTCATCAGTGCCGACCTTTTCGCCAGTCATCCCAGCGGGCATAAATGGTGACGCTGACCCCAATCAGCGCCACGGCGATGAATACCCAGCGCAAGGTATCCAAATACGGCACCAGCGGCAGGATGGCGGACTGCGTTTCGGCCAGAACATCCTGCACAACCTCAACTCCGGCAGGGCCCAGCGTCGCCACACCCGCTGCGCCACCGCCTTTCATAGTGCGGCTTTCGGTCAGGCTTTCGCGCAGGCGTGGCGGCTCATCCGCAAACCGGCTCAAACGGGGCGGAAACGAAACACCCCATTGTCGGGCGCGACCGATGTCGGTGTGCATGAAATTCTGACGGGGATAAAACCCGAAGCCGGTGAAACCAACAGCGCGGGCAGCCGCCTCTAAGGTCGCAGGATCAAGATTGGCCATCGAAATATCGAACGCCGCGCTCTGCAGATGCATGGAATGTTTGGCCCCACCCACCTGCCGGTTATAGCTCGGGCTGCGATAGGCGGAATGCCCGATCATCGGCACGCCCAGCCGTCACCTCGACTTCCCGCAACATCCCGCCATCTCTCAACCCTTCCCGCACCCAATCCAGCGCTTGCCACCAATCGTCGTAGGCCTGTCGCTTCCCAGCGATCTGCTCCAGATGCGGATGCGGTCGCCAGTTTACCGGGCAGGCCAGAACTTCAACCGTCCGCCACCGCCCGCGATACTGCACCCGCTCGATACCAACGACCTCAGTCTTCGCCCGCTCACCATGCTGATTGCGCCTGACCTCGACCGGCACGCAGCGTGGCACCGCACCCGGCATCCAGTCCGGCGCCAGCCCGGCGCGAGCGAGTTCTGCCACGCGAATGGCCATGCGTTTGCCGCCCAGCGCATCGGGCATACCGGCCCCTGTGGCGGCGACGATCTCGGCATCCTCGTGGGTGTAGCTGGCGATTTTGTACCGGCCACCGTCTATCTGACAGCTAAGCGGGGCCTGCTGGATCAGAACATGCTCAAAGCCATAGCCACTAGCCTCCTCGACGGCATCAGTTGGCGGCGGCAATTCCAGCTGCGCCTTTTCCACTCGGAACGCCCATTCTAGGATGGCCTGCACGCCCAGCGCGCGTTTTTGTCCGCTTCCACGGCAGATGCGGCCGTGCATGGTCATCGCACACCCCGCATCCGTAGCCTGTCTGGCGTGACCAACCCACGAGCGAGCATCGTATCGCGCATCACGTTGCTGATCATTCTGGCAGGCAAGTATTTGTCAGAGTTCACCAGATCGGCGTAGAAGGTCGCCAGTTCTTCAGGACTGGGCCGAGGCGTACTGTCGGCGGTGCGGGCCTGCTTGCGCTTGCGGGATTTTGCGGTGTCTGTCGCCGTCTGTGCATCTCGCCGGGCGGCCCTTTCCATGAACCGATCAAGCGCCTTCGGCCCATCTGGCGGATTGGGGTGATCGCACCTGGTCTCGGTGGCGACATCAAGGATCCGGTCCTTGGTCAGCCCGAGATCATCGATCCAACGCCGCACGTGGGCCCGCGCTGGGCAGCCCTGCCACCAGGAGGGCAGGGTGGCGTTGGGGGCAAAGCCCAGCGCGCCGAGCAGTTCTGCGAAAAACCGATTAAAATCAGAATCGCGCGCTCGTGCATCCTCCTCCTCCATTACAGGTTTAGTTAAAGGTTCCCTTACAAGGTTAGTCTCCGGATTCCGGAGATGGCTTTGGGCAAAATCAGGAGATGGGATTGGCGTAAATCCGGAGATGGCTTCACATGCGGAATCCGGAGCTGGATCGTCATCATGTTCTTTCTCCGTTCCGGCAGAGCCGTCTCCGGTTTTCGGAGTTGGCTTTTGTGGAAACCCGTCCTCGAACCCCAGGATGTAGCGTGTGGCCTGGCGCTTGTGGGTGCGTGGATCATGGCTGCGGACCCGGTGGATCAGCCGCATTTTCTCAAGCCGTGCCAGGTGAGCGTTTAACGCCGAGATCGACATTTCTGCGTCCTCGGCCAGCCGTGCCTGCGTCGGGAAACAACCGAAATCCGGATTGTGCCGGTCGCACAGATGCCACAGCAAGATCTTGGTGGCAGGTTTCAGCCCGCGCCGCGCCGCTGGATCGCCCAGTTGGTGCCCTTAACTGTCAGCACCGTTGCCTTATGAGGCAGGCAGTTATCGTCCTGCGTCCTGCGCACTTCATCTCAGATATCGGGCAGCGTTCGGCCGCGCAGGTCAGCGGGCGAACAGACCGGCGGTCGGCGGCGGAAGCACCGCATGCCTTGACAGCCCACCGCGCTCGGCCCGTCGTTCGAGTTCTCAATTTCAAAGAGCAGCGGGCGACTCGCCCAAACGCGCAATAGAACGGAAAGGAGCGGAAAGTCCTTTCCGGAAAGGGCAACATGTTCCGCCCGGGCGGAGACCCGCGGCTGTCGCAAGGTGTAGTCATTCCGACCTGATCTGATAGTTGACCGTTTTTCCGGCTCGTCTGTCAGGCCAACTTCAGTTCAATAAATCTTTCCCTTCAGATCTGCTTGCCTTCAATCATGGTCTGGAGCGGCATCCAAAGGGATGTGTTCTTTGTACGTGGCGAGAAACCCCATCTACAATACGCAAATGTCGCAGCATTTGGGCTTGTTGAGTCAAACAGCCTCCGTCGCTCAGATTTCAGGGATAAATTCTTCGGGCATAGGATACTCCGCTGCTTTGACAGCGGACCAAAGCGTCGGCCTTTTCGCCAATTCGGAAAATTGAGCGCCATCGCCAACTCTGTTGAAAGTCGCGTTCACCACATTTGCCCATTCCCACAGCAATCGTGTCAATGGGCCTGAGGTGTCCTGCCGCTGCCAGACTTGCATGAGGTCAATTCGATTTCCGAGCTTGCTGGCAAGCGCCGCGACGGTGTAGATGGCGACATTCACGTAGCCCTGCTTGAAGATCGCCTTCGCGTCCTTCGTCTTGATCTGCCTCTCTATCGCTTTGAAGATGAGCACCTTAGCGATCATCTTCTTATACCAAGTAACATCCTACGTCTCCCGCACCATCTCGGGTGTCTCGTCCAACATCACCATGAAGGCCGCGAAGTTCTTCTCACCGCCCAGAGCCACTTGTGCGGACAGGCCACGCCAAGTTTCATGGTATTTTGCGATGTCGTTTTTGGTAAGCTTGCGCTTAGTCGGGATGGTTTCTCTCAAGCGACGTTTCTGCGCTGGTGTTCGTCCCTCCCTCAACATCGTTACCGCGTACCCGTCACTGAGCCGGTAGGCTAAGCACGTTTGGGGAAAGGGCAAGAACGTACTTCACCCGATTTGTGCAGCAAAGCCTATTGCAATGGGTATGGCTGGCAATCAAAATAACCCCCCGTCGCCAATTGGCCACGGGGGGTGAAATTCTTCAAAGCGACAGGATGATTTACATCATACCTTCGCGTTCCAATTTTTTACGCGCCAATTTACGGGCACGGCGGATCGCTTCAGCTTTATTACGCGCCTTTTTCTCGGATGGTTTCTCGAAATGTTGCTTGAGCTTCATTTCACGAAAAACGCCTTCCTTTTGGAGCTTTTTCTTTAGGACCCGAAGGGCCTGATCGACATTGTTGTCACGAACACTAACCTGCATGTGGTTTTCACCACCTTTCTAGATATGAGTTGCAAGGATTTGCAGGAACCTGCCCTGTATCAAGGTAATGTTGCTTTGTCGAGTCTGCTGTGTCGCAAAATGAAAGAGCGCCAATCTCCAGCACTAATTCCTGCAACGTAAGAGACGCACTCATGCCGAGCCATCTCGTCGAGATAGCGGCTGGCGCTTTTTCCAAAATGACTGATGCACAATGCAATCTTTCCAGACCTGCAGTTGCGAACCCGATTGCTCACCGCTTTGAATTTGGCTCCGGCCAATTGCCACGCATCCGTCACCCAGAACGCCAATGCAGCGACCCAAATTAGACGCAGGAGCGCGCCGGATTAGTTTAGAATGCATCGGCTTCAGGGACAGTTCCGAACCTTGCTATGAAGGTCGGAGCGCCGACCTCTCCAGTATTTAGGTCCTCGATAACCATATAGGCGTCAGCACCGACACAAGTTTCAGAACGGCATTCCCGTTCTGCTCGTTCTTGCACTTGTGAAGCCGTGGAATATTGAAATTGCTTATCAATCTGCAAGCTGGCCTGCTTAGCGCGCCTGATCTTTTTTTCGACGTATGTTTGGCAGATATAGTGTACCTTTGGGGCGGTTTCTTCTGATTTGGTCATGACTGTTTCCCTGGCTGACTGCGGGAACAAAATAGGAACATTTGATGACTTTGACAAGACGTTTCGGTGTGGCTTGGAAGTTTGTACAACGCAGACCGCAATTTCTTTGGGGCAAAACAAACCTGTGGACACTTTTCCCGGCGGTTTCAACGGGTCAACGCAGTACTCTCGGGCGCCTCGAAAAATTGCAGCTGACCTGAACGCGCTGTAGATTTGTGTAACGATGCAGTGGAGGGACGGCAGTCATGGCACAGATGGGATTTTTTGAGCTTTCGGATCGGTACGCGAGTCTGGATGCGAAGAAAGATCCGTTGGTCGAGATCGACGACGTCGTGCCGTGGGAAGAGT
>JBLHMP010000137.1:0-5003 GCA_047623555.1 Granulosicoccus sp. | reverse complement strand
GCTCATCAGCGCATCGTACCGCGCTTTGTACAACCGCCGCATCATTCGGATATGGGTCGAAAAATGCCCCTCGTCCATGAAGTCCGCCACAATCGCCTGCGTCGAGGTTGGGGGGCCGCTGACCCAGGACGAAAAGACCTGATCAAAAGTTTCGACCATTCGTTCAGGGGCAAGAATGAAGCCAAGCCGCAAAGACGGGAAAAGCGTTTTTGAAAACGTGCCCACATAGATCACCCGCCCATGGGTGTCGATGCTTGTCAGGGCGGGCTGTGGCTGATTTCCAAAGTAAAATTCGCCGTCATAATCATCTTCGACGATCAGCGCCTTGGCGTTTGCAGCGGCCTGGAGCAGGTCAAGCCTGCGTGCCAGTGACATAACATGCCCGAGCGGTTGTTGATGCGATGGGGTGACAAAGGCCAGCCGAAAATGCGGCGCCATTTCAAGAGCTTCTGCAACGCAAATCCCTTCTGTGTCAACTGAAACCGGCACCAGTTCTGCACCGGTCGCAACAAATGCGTTGCGCGCGCCCTTGGCACCGGGATTTTCAAACCAGACCCGGTCTCCGCCATCCAGAAACAACTGCCCAATCAGCGAAAAAGCCTGTTGTGCGCCGGTTGTCACAAAGATCTGTTCGGCTTTGCAGGTTATTCCCCTCGCGGCGGCCAAATGGGTGGCAATGGCCTGGCGCAACCCCAGATGGCCCTGCGGGGGGCCATAGCCCATAATGTCATCTCTCGCGCCTCGAAGGTGGCGGGATGAAATCC
Organism: Granulosicoccus sp.; assembly: GCA_047623555.1. Classification (GTDB taxonomy): domain Bacteria; phylum Pseudomonadota; class Alphaproteobacteria; order Rhodobacterales; family Rhodobacteraceae; genus NORP181. Next base: position 4,239 of record JBLHMP010000137.1, on the reverse strand, counting down.
GCGACCACTGGGCCAGCGGAAACGCATCAAGTGCAGGCAACGCACTTACAAATGCCTTGGATTGATACGGAAGCCGCGTGCGGGGGGCAAAGCGTCCTGAGGCATGGCTGATTGAATAAGAAAGCCGCGGAGCGTTGGCCGGGTCTGGATCAATTCCTGCCGAGTTTGAGGCTGGTTTTTGTGAAATCAGGGTATCGCTAACAAAGGTGCCCGCCCCAACGCGGGATGTTCGCATGCCCTCTGATATCAACCGGTCAATGGCGTCTATGACCGTTGTTCTGGAAACCCCGGTTTCAAGAGCCATGGTCCGGCTGGCGGGCAAACGGTCACCCGGCTTTAGGCCGCCAGACAGCAATATGTCGCGAAGCGCCATGTAAAGCTGCACGCTGATAGTCTTGCGTGATTTGCGGTCCAACTGGATTGATGACAGCAACGCGCCGGCCTTTCGTTTCATCACAGCATCCTTTGAATTGGTCTATATCGTTTGTGATAATGGTCATTCCCTCAGGGCCATTATTATGTATTTTGTGCAGAAAGAAACTCTCTTATTTTTGGTGGCAGGCCCGTCCTATGAAAATCAAGTCGATAGAAACGTTCTCAGATGAATTCGTCTGTTTCGTACGCGTTACAACAGAAGACGGACAAACCGGCTTGGGGCAGGTCGCGCCATATTACGCAGACATCACGGCCAAGGTTGTTCACCGACAGGTGGCCCCCTATGCGCTGGGGAAAGACGCCTTTGATATTGACGCAATTCTTGGGCTTGTGCGGGATCGTGAACACAAATTTCCGGGGTCATATCTGCGGCGTGCCATGGGCGGGCTGGATACTGCGCTCTGGGATTTACGGGGCAAGCACGAAGGCAAACCGGTTTGCGCGTTGATTGGCGGCACCCCCGGCACATTTCGCGCCTATGCGTCGTCGATGAAGCGCGACATCACCCCCCAGGACGAGGCCGAAAGGTTTCTGCGGTTGCGCGATAAACACGGGTTTAATGCGTTCAAGTTTCGCGTTGGCGCAGAGGTGGGTTGGGACACCGACGAATGGCCCGGCCGCACCGAAGAAATCATTCCAACCATTCGCAAAGCCTTGGGTGATGACGTTGCATTATTGGTCGACGCCAATTCGTGTTTTTCGCCCAAACGCGCCATCGAAGTCGGACATATGCTGATAGATAACGGCATTTCGCACTATGAAGAACCCTGTCCCTATTGGGAATTTGAGCAGACCAAACAGGTCACCGACGCGCTTACTATCGACGTCACGGGCGGTGAGCAGGACTGTATGATGGCCAACTGGAAAGGCATGATTGATGGTCGGATCGTCGACATCATCCAGCCGGATGTCTGTTATCTTGGCGGTATGAATCGCACCCTGCGCGTCGCCAAAATGGCCGAGGCCGCAGGCATTCCTGTCACACCACATTGTGCGAACCTGTCGATGGTCACACTGTTTACCATGCATCTTTTGCGCGCCATTCCGAACGCCGGGAAATATCTGGAATTTGCGATCGAAGGGCAGGATTATTACCCTTGGCAGGATAAGCTGTTTGTGAATGACCCGTTCCAGATTATCGACGGCCAGGCAACGGTAACGGACGCGCCGGGATGGGGTGTCGAAGTCAGCCCCGAATGGCTTAGCAAGTCGTGTTACGAGCTAAGTGAACTGGACGTCTGACAAGAGTGTTCAGCATCACGCGGCGCGGGCTTCAGTAGACATTTTCGTAGAGAGAGCAGCGTTCGGCGGTGTCTTTGCCGTTCAAATGGGCCAGTTCACCGCGTTTATCGGCGACATATACTTTGGCAAATTCTTTTGGAAACCAGCCACAGACAGTATCGTTGTTTTTAAAGCGTTGCAGGGCCTCATCCAGACTTTCGGGCAGTCGAACATAACCACGGGTTTGCAATTGGGCTGCTGAAAGAAGCGAAAGGTCTTCTTCGGTGACGTTTGGTGCAGGCAAATTGTCCTCGATGCCTTGGGCGCCAGCATGCAGGATCGCGGCCAAGGCCAGGTAGGGCGAAGCTGCGGCATCCGCAGCGCGGAATTCAAAATTATACTGGCGTGCGATGCTTTTGGGATCGCTGGCGGTAACTGGGCAGATACGCACCGAGGCCTCGCGGTCCCGAAATCCCAAATTATTGAACGCGGCCGACCAGCGGTGCGGTGTCAGACGCAAATAGGAAATATCTGAGGGCGCGGTCAGGGCGATTATACAGTCGAGGTATTTGAGAACACCGGCGATAAAAGACCCGGTAATCCCCGACATGCCCGCCTTGGCGTTTTCATCATAGGTGGCGGGCGCGCCGCTTTTATCGAGAAAGCTCATGTGGATATGAACGCCGTTGCCGACGCCTTCTGGATCGCGGATCGGCGTAAACGTCACTTTTTCGCCCAACCGTTTGGCGGTCATGCGGGTGGTTTCGCGCAAAATAACCGCGTGGTCGGCCGAACGCACACCCTGATCGGGGCCGTTGGTGACCTCGTATTGATTGACGCCGTATTCTTTCATGAACGTATCGGGCACCAATCCACCCTTTTGTAGCGCCGCCATCAGAGCCTCACCAAATATGAGGCGATCAGAAAACCCGGCTAGGGAATAGGCTTCGCCAAACTGATCTTTGTTCGTCTTAAACTGAAACTCATGCTCAAATGCCGAAACAAGACTGACCCCACCCACATCTTTTAGGCGTTCAAGGGCTGTTTTCAGTATTGATCGGGTACATAAATCCCACGGCTCACCGTCCAGATCGGTGATGTCACCGAGCATAAAACGCTCTACCGGACCGCCGTCTTCAAAATCCAGCTCGACCTTGGTTTCGGGGTCGGGAATGAGCAACAAATCCCCAAGCGCGCCAAAGGGGCTTTCGGCGATGGCATCAAAGCAGGTGATCATCACATTGGTCGGGGTCCAGCCAACACCCGTTTTAAGGCGCTTTTCCAGATCAGAAACAGGGAATGCCTTGCCGCGTACTTTGCCGGCGATATCCGAAGTTGCGGCAAAAATTAGTGGATTTTTAATCATCGGTTTTCCCAACATAGTCTTCCCCAAAGTCGTCGTTCCCAAAGTTTAGTCGCACCGAATCCCATTCCTGGATGCGGGTTTTTGTTAGCTGCCAGTTTTCCTCGGCTATCCGGGTGACCAGAGCCTCAAGCAGGGCCAGCGCGCCGGCATAGCTGCCCCACAGGGTGCCGCTGTCGATGGGGACGGCCAGCACCTCGCTTGCCTGTGCGGAAATTGGAGAGAGCCATTCATCCGTCAACAAAACCACCTGCACATTGCGTGCCTGGGCAGATTTTTTCGCCAAAGCGAGCAGGTTTTTCTGATAGCGGCGGAAATCAACAATAAATAGCACATCGCGTGGACGCATCCGCAATAGATATTCCGGCCAGACCTCAGGATCAGATGGCATATGGAAAACCTTGGAACGGATGAGCCGCAGATGGCGTGACAGATGTAGGCCCAATGTATCGCTCATCCGGCCACCAATAACATATATGCTGCGTTTTTCATCAGAAAGCAGGTCACAGACACGTTCAAACTGGGCTTTGGAAACGGCTTTGGCCCCCCCCGCAACCACATTTCCGACACGATCAAGAAAGCTCTCAAGAAAGGCGCCGTGAACTGGCGCGCGGGTCTCTTGCAGATCAACCGGTGACTTTTGACCTTGCTTCAGCTCGCTGATCAACTGGCGTTGAAAATCCAGAAACCCCTGGAATCCCAGCTTGGTAACAAAGCGTGAGATTGTCGGGGCCGACGTGTTGGTGGATTTTGCCAGCGCCTGAATCGGTTCAAGACCGGCAAACGGGTAGTCAAGCAGAAGCGCGGTACAAAGCTTGCGCTCGGTCGAGGTCAGATCGTTTGATAATTGTTCTATGCGTTCGCGAACCAGCATTTGGTCTCCTCTTTCAGTCAGAATGCATCTTGGAAAAAGTATGTCAAATAAATAATATTGAGTGGCTTTGAAAATAAACCATCATTCCATTGCGGCAACACCACAGGAATCCTGATGACCACATCACCAACCAAACATATTGTTGTCTCTGTCATGGCAATCATCCTTCTGGTCAGTGCTGCATCAGTATTGGCTACGGTTTTTGGCGCGGCAAGTGAACGCATCCTGACGGTATTTTTCATATCACTGATCGCAGTGGTTGCCATGGGTGTTTACAGCGGAAATTCCGGCATTCTGAGTTTCGGCCATCTCGCGTTCATGGCCATCGGGGCCTATGCCGCATCGC
>JBLHMP010000136.1:0-5186 GCA_047623555.1 Granulosicoccus sp. | reverse complement strand
ACCCACTCTTTGTGACGCCCGCGGGGTTTACCCCCACCCTACACCAAAATATTAACCGATTTTCCAAATTGCCTGTTTGAACCTGCGGCCACTCACGCTAAACTATGGGATGTTTCAGTGTTTTTCCCTCTGTTTGCGGTTCTTGCGCCTTGTTCTGATCGTGTCGTTGGTCCTTTGCACTCCGGTGTTTGCGCAGGATTACGGGGGCGCAGGCAATGGCAATCAAACCAGTCCTGGCGGCCTGTCCACCAGAACAACCAACAAAGTCATCAGGCATCTGGATCAGGGCATTCAAAAGTGCCGAAAGCTTGAAAAAATCTACCGGTATGATTGTTATCGCGTGGTCTATCATCTTGCAGCCAGCCAAATGAACGGCAAGCCAGATTATGCACAGGCACAGGCGGCGCTGGTCACTGTCGAAAGAACGCTGGAACAGATCGTCGCCCGCAACCGCGATCCAAACCCACCAAAGCCCAATTCAAAAAACCGCAAATTCACCCCAATCAAACCAACAACCGTGCGCAAATCGGCTGTCCAATTCAACCGGGCGCTGGACACGGCTGAAACCGCGCTTTTGCGGTCTTCGGATCAAAGTCAGGTGCATTTCGCCCGCATCGCAGCGGCGGTTCAGTCAAACAAAGTCCTGTTGCGGTCCTGAATACCGTTTACAGATTGTATCTAACCGTCAAATCCGGTTTTCAGAATCACCGGCACAATGATCTCTTCTTCGTCCGTCAGATGCAGATTTAGCATGCGACCAAACTCATCCAGATGACCCAGAAACACTCCCGGCTCTCCGCCTTGCAAAACCGCGTTGGCACCTCTGGCCATGGTTTGCAGCAATCCATCCATAGCCTGATGATCTGCTTCTAACAGCTCAAACCCCTGCTCAATACGGGCGTCCAGTTTCACCAACCGGGGAAAATAGTGATCGTCCTCAATATGGTGATGTTCATGCAGGCCATTTAGCAGCATGCCGCCAAAGCGGGACAGACGTGGCGCATAGGCATCCATGTCGATCTGCTTGTCCATAACCGCCTGCACGTCGCTCTCCAGCACCTCAAGCAACTGGCGAAACATGGCGTGACGTTGTAGCCAGAACTGCACCATCTGGCCAAAATTCGGATGGCTCTGCCAACCGGTTTTGGGGAACTCACGCACCAGCACGCGCAAGGCATCAGGCAATCCGTCACGAACGCCCAGCGCCAGCATATCGTTTTGGTCATTTGTCATATCTGCCAATTTAGGCCGACGGGCCGCAGCGGGCAATGGTCAGGACAAACAAACCACCGTTACAGCCCCGACTTAAAGCGTTTCGCGTTGTATCTGAATCAGGATACAACGTGAAACGCCCGCATCGCCTGTATGTTGTGGGCGTTTCCCATTCAATTCTGACCAAATTGAACGCGAAACGCTTTAGCGCACCACATGCACAGCACAGGCCGCATGGCGTACAACCTGCGCGGCGGTCGACCCCAGCAGCAAATCGGCCATGCTCGGGCGGTGCGAGGCGATGATAATCAGATCCGTCGCGTTGGCCTCGGCCCAATCCAGGATCGAGCGCCCCGAATGGCCTTCGATCAGCACACCTTTGGCATTTGGAATGCCGCTGGCAATGTCCTCAAGCTGGCTCTGAATGGCGATGCGGGCTTCGTGCAGGTAATTCACCGGCATGTAGGACACGGCATAGGTCGGAATATGCTCAATAACATGCAGCAAGGTGATGGTTGCATCTGGCGTCGCCAGCAGTTGTGCCAGTTTCAGCGGGCCAGACATATCGCGGTCTTCGTCAAATGAAATCGGTACAAGAATATTATGGTACATGGGATTTGTCTCCTTACGAACAGCCCCAGTTTGCAGCATTTGAGCGCCATTACCTTGATCCAGGTCAGATTACCCAATTGCTGGTTTTATCTACCCAGATACCCGCCAGAAAACCAGCCAAATGCACATCTCGTACTCCTAGACTCTTAATCCTAAACTTTTGCCGGTAACGATTGGTTAACCATGTGCCCCGATGATCCGAGCAAAGGAGCCCGAATGCATCGGTTCGCCATAGCCTGTCTGATTTGCCTGATTGCCGCGCAACCGGTTTTGGCTGGGGCATGGCTGCGTGAAAAGGGCGATGGGTTTGTGGCATTCAGTTCGACAATCCGCAAAATGCCGCCCCCCGAAGGCTATGAATCCAAGCTCTACACCGATTATGAATTCAGCCTTTACGCAGATTACGGGCTGACATCGTGGGTGACTGCGGGGATTGATGCACACGAAACCATGGGAAATGGCGGTCATGCCCTGCTGTTTCTGCGGCTGCCGGTTCTGGCCTCAAAAACCCGGACCAAACTGGCCATTGAACTGGGAGCAGGCGGCTATCATCGACATCAACGCAATATCTGGCAGCCTATGTACAGACTGGCCCTGTCCGTTGGTTATGGCTTCACCAGCCCCGTTGGTCCGGGATGGATGGCCGCCGATACCACAGTAGAATATCGCCAAGGCCAAGCAGCCCTATTGTACAAATTTGACGCAACCATCGGGCTGTCGTCGCCGGATCACATCCGCCCGATGTTGCAACTGGAAACGGCCATCGCAGAAAACCTGCCCTTTCAATGGAAAGTGACGCCGTCCCTGTTGATACCCGGCAAAGGCAAATCAACCTGGGTCATCGGAATTGAGCAACGCTCTTACGGGGTTGCGCGAACGGGTCTGAAATTGGCACTGTGGCGACGGTTCTAAACCGGTTGAAGCAGCCCCCGTGACGGCGTATCCAGCGCCCATGAAAAACCCAATCCAACCCACAGACGCCGCCGCGCGCGACATCGCGCAAACGCTGCTGCAAGAGGCCCGGTTTGCGGCCCTTGCGGTGATTTTGCCGGATGGCGCGCCGCTTGTGACGCGCGTGGCCTTTGGTCTGTCGGCTGCTGGGCAGCCTTTGTCGCTGATCGCAGGCCTTGCCGCGCATACCCGTGCGTTGCAGGCCAATCCGGCCTGTTCGGTACTGATCGGAGAGCCGGGTGATAGGGGCGACCCACTGATCTATCCGCGCCTGACGTTGCAGGCCCGCGCAACATTTGTGCACCACGGCACCGATGTTTTTGCGAAAATGGCCGCGCATTATCTGCGCGACCACCCCAAATCCAAACTTTACATCGGCTTGCCCGATTTCTCGTTTGTGCAATTCACCGTCCACAGGGGCCATCTGAACGCCGGTTTTGGCAAGGCGTTCACCCTGAGCCCTGCGGACATGTGCCTGCCCGCCTAGGCGTCGATGCGCACCACAACAGTCACTTCACCGCGCATTGATTCCTCCCAAACCAACGACACCTGATCGTTGTTCACCCCCTGCCCGGCAATCGCGTAAGGCATTGAGAATTTTGTCGTAGACGACGCATTTTTGATTTTGTCCGTTGCCACGACCGAGTCCACGTAGCGGATATGGGCTCCAAACGGCAAGTTTCCGTCAGCATCGATGGTCCAGGTGGTCGCATTGCTTGTCTGTGTGTGATTGATCCGCAGCGGGTTTGTCACCTGTTTGCTAATCGCGTGAAACGAATTGCCGTGAAACAGCACATTTTTGAACCGACTAAAATCAAGATCGGCAAAGCTGGTATCAACCCGGTCCACCCGGTCAATCGGCCCGTTCAGGCTTCGGAACTTGTTGCCCGTCACGCTAATCCCGTTCAGGAAATGCCCGGTGCCGTGCGGTTTGACGACGATATAGCTAAACCAAGGTGCCACATCACCAGACAGAAACACATTATCGCCGACGCTTAGGGCACTAAAGGAATACCCGCTACTGAAATTGGGCGTCGAATCCCGCTCGTTGGTCCATTCGATAAAGCAATTGTCGATGTAATTGCTGCTCACAACCGTGCTGGTGTGGTCATTGACAAGAACCAAACCAGCCGTGCGCACGCCGGCTGAAATGCTGTCCCCCTGAAAGAAGTGGTTGCCCATAACAACGCTGTTACGCCCACCCAAAACCGCGAAATGGCGAAATTTGGTGGCCCGGTTGTTGCGCAGTTTTACGTCGTTGGCATTGGTGTTAATCGCAATAGACGTACGATCAGACACATCCAGCGCGTCCTCGGCAGTCAGAAACTGACAGCGGTCAATCAACATTCCCTGACAGCCATCACCCGAAGACGTAATACCGCGATCTTTCGGACGGGTAAAAAAGCAATCTTTGATGTGTAAAATCAGGCCCTTGGGGGGCAACATGACACCGCTACACACACTGTTGCACTGAAACTCAATCTCGGTCAGCGTGAATTTTGACAGATAACTCATGCCGCTGAAATCCATCAGATATTTGAACCTGCGAAAGGTAAAATTCTGCGTGCCTTCGGCGTCATATAGCGGCGCATTCAGGGTGATTTCGTTTGCACCAATATTCTTTGAGCGGACATAGATTTCGCGCCCAACCCCGTTGCCTTCAACAAGCGCCCCAACCGGGACGTTGGCCACGTTGCTGACATTGGTCAACTTGCGACTGTCGCTTGCATCATAGGTCGCTTGCGATGTGGCAACTTCGGTGTCCCACGCTGCTGTCTCCACCGCCTCGAGCTGGCCATTGCGGATCACCCGACGGGTGGCATAGCTGGATTTATTTGGGATCGTGGCGAACACATCCAGCGGTTTGGAAATGGTGATTTTGCGCCCGCCCATATCCAACGATTCATGGTCTGCATTGTTCAACAGCGCCTGAAACGCCTTTTTGAATGCCAGTTCTTCGTTACCAAAGGCATCAATATAGACCCCAAGATCAAAATTATTGGCCAGCACCAGCATTTTGTCGGTTGGCATGGTCACCGTGCCCTCAAACCGGACCACCGATGTAAAGGTCACGCTTTCGGCCAAATAGTATGTGCCCGCAGAGACCAAAACCTGACGCCCGTTTGCGGCATCATCCGCCGCGTCAAAGGCCGCGGAATCATCGGTCACACCATCGCCGATAGCACCATAGTCACGCACGTCCACCAGGCTCAACATATCGCGCAGATAGGCGCTGGTAATGTCGATGATTTCAATGTCATCAATACGCACAACACCGCCGGTCTCCCCAGTCAAATCCAGCCCGAAATGCCCGTACAGCGCATCGCCGCCCCAGACCATGTCAACGCCACCGCGCAGCCCGGCGCCAACAATCGCCGAAATTTCGACAACATCGCCATAGCTGGCAATCG
>JBLHMP010000135.1:0-5300 GCA_047623555.1 Granulosicoccus sp. | reverse complement strand
GTTCTTGGCCAGATCAAGGCCGATTGTGGTAACTTGCATGGGGTGGCTCCTCTCATAAGCAGATATCGACACCTGCATTATAGCGCATTGCGACGCTGGTTGGAGCAGGAGCCATCCACCCCATCAGCTTTGGCTATGGGCTGACGGCCAACCTCGCCTGGAACAACAATCGCTGGATTTTGGAATCGTTCTTTGGCGATGCTGACCTGAAATATGACATCTATATCGGCGGTCAGGCCCGCCCCATCCGCCAACAAGGCACCCTGGCCCGGATGAGCCTGGCCTATGGCATCAACCCAAACCTGTCGTTTGGCACGACGGTCCGTTATCTAAAGACGCGGGTTTCTTCGGCCAACCAAAGTGCCCCGATCTTGCCGTCCCAATATGCCCTCGATGCAAATCTGGAACTTTTGACGCTGGGCCTCATCGTTAACTGGGACCTGCGCGATGATACGATTTACCCGACGTCCGGCATGTTGCTGAACTTTGAAGCCATTCATGGTGCCAGCGTTGCCGGAACCGATCTCAGATATTCCAAGGCCTTCGTGAATTTCAGCCATTTTCTGCCCTTAGGTGAACGCAGCGTTCTGGCCAGCCGCCTGTCGAGCTGCACCGCCACGGATGAAACGCCGTTTTTCGACCAATGCTCAATTGGCGGAACCGATAACATGCGCGGGTTTTCCGCCACCCAGTTTCTTGACGCGCGGCTGCTGTCGGCACAAATCGAATACCGCCGCGAACTAACCGGCCGCATTGGCGCGGTGGTGTTCGCCGGTGCCGGTATGACCGGCAGTGATTTTGGCGCGCTGCGCGATGGCGGCGTTCACAGTGCCGCCGGGCTTGGCCTGCGCATCCGCATTTCCAAGAAATTCCCAGTGGATTTCTCGTTCGACGGTTCGCTGAACAATGACAACGAAAGGCTGTTATACATTTATGTCGGCCAACGCTTCTAGGCGATCAAACACAACTGCCCCTTTCCCCTGCCCGGTCCTTGCCCTAAAAGCGACACAAATGCCACCATATGGGGAATCCGCCACCGATGCAGGAACCAGCCATCACGCCCGACCTGATTGCAAGCCACGGGCTAAGCCCGGACGAGTATAAACGTATTCTCGACATCATCGGACGTACGCCGACCTATACAGAGCTTGGCATATTCTCGGCCATGTGGAACGAGCATTGTTCCTATAAGTCGTCAAAGAAATGGCTGCGCACTCTGCCAACGACCGGCCCCCAAGTCATCTGCGGCCCCGGCGAAAATGCCGGCATCGTTGATATTGGTGATGGCCAATGCGTGGTGTTCAAGATGGAGAGCCACAACCACCCGTCTTATATTGAACCCTACCAGGGGGCTGCCACCGGCGTTGGCGGTATCCTGCGCGACGTGTTCACCATGGGCGCGCGCCCCATTGCGGCAATGAATTCGCTATCGTTTGGTGAACCGAATCATCCCAAGACCCGCCAGTTGGTCAACGGCGTTGTTGCTGGTGTTGGCGGCTATGGCAATTGCTTTGGTGTGCCTACCGTGGGCGGCGAAGTCCGCTTTCACCCCGCCTATAACGGCAACTGTCTTGTGAACGCATTCGCCGCCGGCCTCGCCAAAACAGATGAGATTTTCTATTCTGCAGCCTCGGGCATCGGCATGCCTGTGGTGTACCTTGGTGCCAAAACCGGACGCGATGGCGTTGGTGGCGCCACCATGGCAAGCGCCGAATTTGATGACACCATTGAGGAAAAGCGCCCCACCGTTCAGGTTGGCGATCCATTCACCGAAAAACGCCTGATGGAGGCGACGCTGGAGCTGATGCAAACCGGCGCTGTAATCTCGATCCAGGATATGGGCGCGGCTGGCCTGACCTGCTCTGCCGTTGAAATGGGCGACAAAGGTGGCCTTGGTGTGCGTCTCAACCTTGAGAACGTACCGCAGCGCGAAGAGAACATGGCCGCCTACGAGATGATGCTGTCGGAATCTCAGGAACGCATGTTGATGGTGCTAAAGCCCGAGCTTGAGGCCGAAGCCCGCGCCGTGTTTGAAAAATGGGACCTTGATTTTGCCATCGTCGGCGAAACCCTTGCCGAAGATCGTTTTATCGTCATGCACAATGGCGAACTTAAGGCTGATCTGCCACTGGCCACCCTGTCTGGTTCTGCCCCCGAATATGACCGTCCGTGGGTTGAAACCCCGCCTGCCGAGCCATTGGCCGACGTGCCGCAGATTGATCCCATCGACGGGCTGCGCGCCCTGCTTGCCTCACCAAACTATGCGGGCAAACAATGGGTGTACGAACAATATGACACCATGGTCATGGCCGACAGCGCCCGCGTTCCCGGCATTGGTGCGGGCATTGTGCGGGTGCATGGCACCGACAAGGCGCTGGCCTTTACCTCGGACGTGACACCGCGTTATGTGCTTGCCAACCCGGAAATGGGCGGTGCACAGGCGGTCGCGGAGGCCTATCGAAATCTGACAGCTGTGGGCGCCACCCCTTTGGCAACAACAGATAATATGAATTTCGGCAATCCCGAGAAACCCGAAATCATGGGCCAGTTTGTTGGCGCAATCAAAGGCATCAGCGCCGCCTGTATTGCGCTGGACATGCCCATCGTGTCGGGCAACGTATCGCTATACAATGAAACCGATGGCGTCGGTATTTTGCCAACGCCAACCATCGGCGCGGTTGGCCTGTTGGCCCATACCGACGACATTATCGGCTGCGAAGTCCGCGACGGTCATCAGGCGTTGGTGATCGGTGAAACCATCGGGCATCTGGGCCAATCTGCCCTGCTCGCCGAGGTGTTTAACCGCGAAGAGGGCGATGCCCCCACCGTCGATCTTGCGGCAGAAAAGCGCAACGGTGATTTCATCCGCGACAACCGCGAATTCATCAAAGCCTGCACTGACCTGTCTGATGGCGGTCTGGCGCTGGCCGCGTTTGAGCTGGCCGAGGCCGCAGGCGTTGGCGTGCATCTGGATGCAAACACCACCGAAATGCTGTTTGGCGAAGATCAGGCGCGCTATCTGGTGGCCTGCAACTTTGATCAGGCCGAAGCCTTGATGATCGCCGCCGGACAGACTGGGGTAAGCATCACATCCGTGGGCCGTTTCACTGGTGACACCATGCGCATTGGCACCTCTGAGGCGCCATTGTCCGAGCTGGCCGGGGTTTACCGCAGCAGCTTTGCCGCCGCAGTCGCCTGATCCGTCGCCTAACCGGAGCAGCCCAATAATTCCAACGAAAACCAAGCTGGCGGCCAATGTGTCGCCAGCGCGATTGATTGGCTGGTTTTTTTGTCTAAGGTCGACCCGACTCTGTACTGCAAAGGAACCCATGTCATGAACGCTCCGGTCTATATCTTTGATGCTGCCGACAAACCCAGCCTGCCGCATCATCCGGTGCCTTTGGTGATCGCCACTGACGACTCAGTCCGAGACTATGGCTGTCTGGTGGATGATCCCGACACATTTGAGATCGAAATCACCCGCTGGCCGCAACCAGATTGGCGCCCGGTGGACCAAGACACCGGCGACGAAGGCGGCTTTGTCGAAGGCGTGTTTCACGGGCAATGGAAGGGCGATGTGCTCTACGGCACCAACGAGGCGGTCAACGGCAACTACGTGTTGGGCTGGTCGACCGACCCGCAAACCGCCAGCGCCACCAGCCAGACAACGCCGCGCAAACAGGTTCTTTTGTGGCATTTCAACTATCACCCTGATGGCGGCCAGATGTTCTATCCAATTGATAATAAGCCGTTTGTCGTACCTGTCGCCCTGCCTGGCGATGACCTGACCCCGGATAAGATCATTGCATTCTGGTGTGATGGCTCGCGGGGCCTGTATATCCGCGCCGGCATCTGGCACGAAGGCATCTTTCCGGTTCATGACAGCCAACGTTTTCTGGATCGTCAGGGCCGTGTCCACGCCCGTGTCAGCTGTGACATCGGCGCCGAATTCGGCGTTTACCTGTCGGTGCCTCTTCCCCAAACGCCCTAAGTCTGGTTGAAGCCGGCGCAACAGATCATTACATTGCACTCGCGAACACCAAAAGGAACGCCATCCATGGCTATTCAAGCCCAAGAAATCGAAGAGCTGATCCGTTCAAGCTTCCCCGATGCCAAAATTGCCATCACTGATCTGGCGGGCGACGGCAATCACTATGCCGCCGAAGTCATCGACGAGAGCTTTCGCGGCCAGAACCGGGTGCAACAACAACGCGCCGTTTATGCCGCGCTCAAGGGCAAGATGGACGGGGCCGCAGGTGAATTACACGCGCTGGCGCTAACCACCCGCGCGCCCGACTGACAAACCTTACGGAACATTCAAGGAAACGCCAAATGACCAATACAGCCACTCAAATCCAGGAAACGATCAAAGCCAATGACGTGGTGCTTTACATGAAAGGCACCAAAAAGATGCCGCAATGCGGGTTCTCGTCCCGCGTCGCCGGAGTGCTGAACTATATGGGCGTTGATTTCGCCGATGTGAACGTGCTGGCCGACGAAGGCCTGCGTCAGGGCATCAAAGACTTCTCAGACTGGCCCACCGTGCCGCAGCTCTACGTCAAAGGTGAGTTTGTTGGCGGTTGTGACATCATCACCGAAATGACGTTGTCCGGTGAGCTGGATACCTTGTTTGAAACCAGTGGCGTCACCTATGACAAAGACGCCGCCGAAAAGATCCGCGAAGCCAACGGGTAAACGGCCAAATACAGACGATTTGAGACAAGGCCCCGAATACGCTTTGGGGCCTTTGTTTTTGCGCAATCCATCACGTAGAGGGATTGCGATAGCAATGTCCTGTTTGCTAGGAATGCTGGAATGACCGCTTAGAGCTGTGGTTTCAAAGGGTCGTCGCAACACTTTAATCTTTTGAGAAAGATGGAGTGTTTTGAATGAAGTATCGCACACGGACGTTTTAGACTAACAAACAGAAGTCCTAAATGTGGGATCGCAGGCACCGTGTTGAGTCGATGAGTTCGATTGGAAGTCATTTCAATCGTACGTCGCCTTCAATCGTACGTCGTCTTCGATTTCCCCTCATTTGGCGCGAACTGGTGGGATCGGGCCCGCAAACCGTAAGCGGTCGCGATGTGCTTTGAGCCTCATCGGCCTCTCTGTGATGCGCGCATCACCTGCCAGCTAATAGGAGGCCGATTTGATCGCGGGATCAAACAACAGCTACATCGCAACGCTGGTTGAGCGCCATTCCCGTTTCGTGATGCTGGCCAAAGTCACGAACAAGGCCACCCAGAGCGTGACGACAGCCCTGATAAAGCAAGCACGAAAGCTTCCCAAGGAGCTCT
>JBLHMP010000134.1:0-5339 GCA_047623555.1 Granulosicoccus sp. | reverse complement strand
AAGACTCGCGCCAGGCCGGGATTGCGCCGTTGCTTGACGGGATCCCACACGGGGCGGCCTATCTGATCGGGCCCGCGCGTGCGCCTATGGGCTATATCATCGTCACCTTTAGCTGGTCTGTCGAATTTGGTGGCATGGATGGTATGATCGACGAAATCTATGTGCGCCCCACCATTCGCAATCGTGGCATTGCCTCAGAAGTAATGAACACCCTGCCCAAGGCGCTGGCAGACGCCGGAATCAAAACATTGCATCTTGAGGTCGACCGGCAAAATAAAGCCGCTCAACGCCTATACACCCGCGCCGGATTCACACCTTCCGATCGCTACTTGCTTATGAGTAAATCCCTATGAAACCCTAAAGATTACGGAAAAAACATCACAAATTCATCCGCCGTATGGACCCGGTCCAGAAACGGCGAATGATCTGGCCAACGTTCAGTCAGGCCTGCATATCGGGTTATCGCAGGATCGAGCGGCCGGCGTATTCGGCCACTTCGCCCAACACCTCTTCGATGCGGATCAACTGGTTGTATTTCGCCAACCGATCGGACCGCGACAACGACCCGGTTTTGATCTGCCCGCAATTGGTCGCCACGGCCAGATCGGCAATCGTGGCATCCTCGGTTTCGCCCGAACGGTGCGACATGACGTTGGTAAACCCAGCCCGATGCGCCATATCCACTGCCTTAAGTGTCTCCGTCAACGTACCGATTTGATTTACTTTTACCAACATTGAATTGGCGCTCTTGCGGGCAATCCCTTCGGCCAGACGTGCCGGGTTGGTCACAAACAGATCGTCGCCAACCAGTTGCACATTGGCACCCAACGCCTCAGTCAAGGCGGCCCAGCCATCCCAATCATCCTCGGACATGCCATCCTCGATTGAGAAAATCGGATAGTCGCGTACCAGCGCTTCGAGGTAGCTAACATTTTCGTCCGAACTCAGAGTTTTTCCCTCGCCTGAAAGGACATAGGCGCCGTCTTTATAGTATTCTGTCGCTGCACAATCGAGCGCCAGATAGATGTCTTCTCCGGGTTTATATCCGGCCTTTTCAATGGCTTTCATCAGGAAATCCAATGCATCGCGGGTTGATGCGATATCAGGCGCAAAACCGCCCTCGTCGCCAATACCGGTGCTTAAACCCGCCGCAGACAATTCAGCTTTCAACGTATGAAACACTTCTGATCCCATGCGCACCGCGTCGCGAATGTTGTTGGCTGCCACAGGAACGATCATGAATTCCTGAATATCAATAGGGTTATCAGCATGTTCGCCGCCATTGATGATGTTCATCATCGGCACTGGCAACACCCGCGCCGAGGTGCCGCCAACATAGCGAAACAACGGCTGTGTGGTGAAATCAGCGGCCGCTTTGGCCACCGCCAACGAAACACCCAGAATGGCATTTGCGCCCAGACGGCTTTTGTTTTCGGTGCCGTCCAACTCAATCATCGCACCATCAATCGACACCTGTTCGGTTGCGTCCAGCCCCAACAACTCTTCGGATATCTCACCGTTCACGGCGGCAACCGCCTCAAGCACGCCTTTGCCGAAATACCGTGATTTGTCGCCATCGCGCTTTTCCACAGCTTCATAGGCGCCGGTCGACGCACCCGATGGCACCGCAGCGCGCCCCATTGTGCCGTCTTCCAGGATCACATCCACCTCAACCGTGGGATTCCCCCGGCTGTCCAGAATTTCGCGGGCGTGAATATCGATGATGGTGCTCATGTCAAAAATCCTGTTGCTGTGGTTTAGGGCTCTCATACCCAGACCTGGCCGCAAACAAAAGGGGACGCGGCCCCGGAAATGGCAAAAATCGGTGTATTTGCAGGCCTGGATTGAGGATGCTAGGCAGATAGCCATGAATTCACGACTTCAACTCAGACAACCAATGCTAACACTGTTCACCATCGCCATTGGGGCCTGTGGTGCTGCATTGGCCTTTGCGCTGTCCCTGCCTGCGTCGGTGCTGATTGGTCCGGCGCTCACTGTTAGCCTGATTAGCCTGAGCGGCCTACGCATGGAAATCTCGGACCGGACCCGCGACGTTTGCTTTGTCCTGCTGGGGTTAGGTATCGGAGCCGGGTTTAACGCCCAGGCCACTGCCGCGATTCTGCATTGGCCGCTGGCTTTTGTGGTTATGGCGGTCCTGTTGGTGGCAATCATGCAGCTGTGCAGCGTCGTTCTGGTGCGTGCCTTTGGGTTTGAACGGCGCAGCGCCATTCTGGCGGCTGCCCCTGGCCATCTCAGCTTTGTTCTGGGGATGGCGACGGATGTGGATGGTGATGTCGGACGTATCGCCGTGGTGCAGACCATAAGGTTGCTGGCCCTGACCATCAGCGTGCCGTTTGTCGCGATGGCAATGGGTTATGAGATGAGCGCAATTGCCGTCATCGGCGGGCCACCCATGCAACTGTGGCACATTCTGACGCTGGTCGCGGTGGCTGTTGGGCTGGGAATGGTCTTAAAACGGATGAATTTGCCCGCGCCGCTTTTGTTGGGCGCGATGGCCGCGTCCTCTCTTGGTCATGCCAGCGAATTAACCCCGGGAAGCGTGCCAATCTGGCTGATGACACCGGCCTTTCTGGTGCTGGGCACGATGATTGGCACCCGGTTCTCCGGCATGTCACTGGCCACCTTCCGGGCCTCGCTAATGGCCGGATTGACCACCACTGCTATTGCCGTTGTCCTGGCCAGCTTTGCGGCCCTGCCCGTGGCCTGGACCCTGGGAATGCCGGTGCCGCATGTGCTGGCGGCGTTCTCTCCCGGAGGCTTGGAAACCATGATCGCATTGTCCGCCACAATGGGCGCAAGTCCCGGTTTTGTTACCGCCTGTCATGTGATCCGCTTACTGATCCTGACGATCCTGATCCCGCTGAGCTTGGGGCGACGACGTCGATACAGGGCGTAGGGTGGGTGAAAACCCACGCGCTTTATTCGGGCTTTTTCACCGGCACGCCATATAGCTCTAACCGATGTCCGCGCAGCTCATAGCCCAGTTTGGCAGCGATCTTTTCCTGCAAGGCTTCGATCTCGGGATCGACAAATTCGATCACCTCACCTGAATTCATGTCAATCAGATGGTCATGGTGGTCCCGTTCCGCGTCTTCATACCGCGCCCGCCCGTCGCCAAACTCCAGCCGCTCAAGGATTCCCGCCTCTTCAAACAGCTTGACCGTTCGATAGACCGTCGCAATTGAAATCCCCGGATCCAGCGCACTGGCCCTGGCATAAAGCGCCTCGACATCCGGGTGGTCGGCGCTGGTTTGCAGCACCCGACCAATAATACGACGCTGACCGGTCATCCGCAGGCCTTTGGCCTCGCATCGGGCAATAATTGTCTGTGGCATGGTCGCCCTTCTTTTCGCGCGGTTGAGGCTCGGTTTAGAGCAATTGTCTCAGCAGGAAAAGATGCCGATATCTGAGATTGCGAGGATTGTCGCCGTAAATTCGATCCCTTGTATGAAAATAGCCTACAGGCTTGTTGCTGGTTGACATAGCGCTGATAAAGCCTCATGTGGCCCCCAGACGTTGTCTTCTGCCGCGTGAGCAGAGGCGTCCTGATGTGGCCAACTGGCTGCTGGTCAAGTTTGGCCCGACTGCAAGACAACGTTAACCGTGTTCCCAAAATCACGCGTGGGGCCAAAACGCCGGACCGATCCGCGTTGGCATATGGCCACCGGGTCCGAGGATTTGGCGTACCCTATAGCCGCGCTTTATGCGGCAAAATGTTGGGCTTTCACCTTATGTGAAGGTCCGAAAGGATATGTATTGAACGACTTTGAAATGATGGGCCTGCCCACCAAACTGGTGGAACGCCTTACGAATATGGGCATCACCGAACCAACCCCGATCCAAAGCCATGCCATCCCGCATGCGATGAACGGGCGCGACGTGATGGGCCTGGCCCAGACCGGCACCGGCAAAACGGCGGCCTTTGGTCTGCCGCTGGTGGCACATATGCTGGAAATGGGCACAAAACCTGAACCTAAAACCGTGCGCGGTCTGGTTCTGGCGCCAACCCGCGAATTGGCCGGGCAGATCGCTGTAAATCTGCGCGCCTATTGCGAAAACACACCGCTCAAGGTTGGTATGGTTGTTGGTGGTCAGTCCATCAACGCCCAGATCGCCCGTCTGGCACGCGGCACCGACCTGCTGGTTGCCACCCCGGGTCGTCTGATCGACCTGATGGATCGACGCGCCCTGCGGCTTGACGCCTGTGCCTTTCTGGTGCTGGACGAAGCCGACCAGATGCTTGACCTTGGCTTTATTCATGCGCTGCGCAAAATCGCGGCGATGTTGCCCGAGCAGCGCCAGACCATGCTGTTTTCGGCCACCATGCCCAAGCAGATGAACGAGTTGGCGCAAAGCTATCTGAAAAGCCCGATCCGGGTTGAAGTGTCGCCTCCGGGTAAAGTTGCCGATAAGGTCACCCAAGAGGTGCACTTTATCGCCAAAGCCGAGAAAACCAGCCTGCTGATTGAATTACTGGAAAAGCATCGCGATGAACGCGCGCTGGTGTTTGGCCGTACCAAGCACGGGTCGGAAAAGCTGATGAAAACGCTGGTAAAGCACGGCTTTAAGGCCGGGTCGATCCACGGCAACAAAAGCCAGGGCCAGCGCGATCGCGCCATTACGGCGTTTAAATCAGGCGAGATCATGGTGCTGGTGGCAACCGATGTGGCCGCACGTGGGCTCGACATTAAGGACGTGAAACACGTCTATAACTATGAACTGCCAAATGTGCCGGAAAACTATGTCCACCGTATTGGCCGGACGGCCCGCGCTGGCGAAGATGGCTCGGCTATTGCGTTCTGCTCGCCTGATGAGATGGGCGAACTGAAGGCCATTCAGAAGACTATGAAAATCACCATTCCAATCGCTTCGGGCCGCCCGTGGGAGCCAATGGACGCCCCGGCCAAACCCAAAGGTCGCGGTGGACCACATCGTGGTGGTCGCCCAGGTGGCAATTCTGGTGGCGGTGCACCATCGGGCGGGCCACGCAAACGTCGTGGCGGGCCCAAGCAAGGTCAGGGTGGCGGCGGACGCAAAGCTGCGTAACCGTCCCAACCTACAAAACCTTCAGTGTCCGGCGGCCCCTTGGGTCGCCGGATTGGGTTTGAAACCCTGCAAACTCCGGTACTTTAAACACCGGATTATTGTAAATTCCGTCTGCGACCTGATAGGCAACACCTAAGCCAATCAAGTGAACCAGACCGGGTTTACCGGAGACGATTTAGTTGTTATTCTGCGGCGATATTAACAGGTGTTATTCTGTCATAGTAGTTCCTTTCGGCTTGTGCTGGAGCGATGTATCCGATGGGCCCAAAACG
>JBLHMP010000133.1:0-5916 GCA_047623555.1 Granulosicoccus sp. | reverse complement strand
GTCTATCACTCCAATATCCCCCAACAAATCCTGTCAGGAGTAAGGTTGCACATGGGTCATTTCTCGGTGACAATTCTGACCTCTACCGGGTCAGTTTTGAGTGACATTAAACACTGATAGGGGATGTGGCGAAGGTCGTGGTGGAACTTCGAGATATCAGCCCGGGTGATCTCGGCCACACCCAGTCGACCGAGCGCCGGGAGGATGAATCGCCGTAGGTTGCGGCGGTACTCTGTTGCGGTGCTTTCCTTCAGACGCACCGAGATGTGCTCTGCATCGAACCGCTCTGCCAGGTCTGACATGTTGAGGGCACCGCGCCGGGCGGCGCGATCGGCGGAGGGGTCTTCGCCTTTGCGCACGGCGGCGAGGATAGTAATAGCCTGTCCCCGAGCCTGTTCGCAGGCCAGTACCGTATTTGGCCCCAGGCTCATGCGCCGTGCCCGCCGCCCTGCGCGGTATTGAACGATGTAGCTCTTTCGCCCACTTGGCAGAACCAGCAGGCCGAAACCGGGCAGGGTGTCGTCCCAGATGAAGTATTCCTTTTCCCGGATCTCGGCAGCATCGATCTTGCGTTTGGTCAGTTTGGGCATGGGTAATCCAGTCAGATGATCTTGGCTTGGGACAACAGTGCGGATCATCGGCCTGCAGTCAACGAACACATTGAAAATGCGAAGAAAAAGGAAAATCTACGTAGTGCTGCGCATGGACAGGTCGCGATAAATCGTACCGCTCCGCTCGGCCATCCCGAATCAATAACGGCGTTTCGCTCACTGGAAACGGCTGTTACGGTGGCCTGATCAAGAATTGCAGGGCTGCCCAAATGAACCTGAACTCACAACTTACCGATGCCGAAGATGCCGAACTGAATAGCTTTCTCTCCAGCGTTATTGGCGGTGCCATACCCAACACCGAGGCTCTGGATGGCTATTTTGCAGCACTTGCTTGCTGCCCAGACCTTGTGATGCCAAGCGAATACCTACCGATTATTCAAAGCGGCGAAACGGAAGATGGTGATCTCGTTTTTGAGGATATGAACGAGGCGCAACGCTTTATGGAGCTGGTCAATCGCCACTGGAATCATGTGAACCACCAGCTTGATCGCGAAGATATCTATCTCCCCCTGGTGCTTGAAGACTCCGAGGGCAGATTTCTCGGGAACGACTGGGCTAATGGATTTCTGGCGGGGACACATCTGCGACATTCGATTTGGGCGGAATTGTTCAATGATGAAGAACACAGCGGCCCGATGGTCCCGATCTGGGCGCTCGCCCATGAGAACCATCCCGATCCCGAAATGCGCCCCTACAAAGAACCGATCGACGATGAGCGGCGCGAAAAGCTGCTGATCGGGGCCGCCGCTGGCGTAATGCGGATGCACCGGTATTTTCTGGGCCAGCGAAGCGCCTATTCGCCGCAAACCGGCACGTTCATCCGGACCAGTGGAAAAACCGGACGCAATGACCCTTGCCTCTGCGGGTCGGGCAAGAAATTCAAAAAATGCTGTGGGCAGCGCGCGATGCTTCACTGAGCCGCCTGTCACTGGCATTTTTCAAATTCGGATTCCTATTTGATTGGTTCAAAGAACACTCTGAACGCAACCAACCCCGAGGCGTTGGGTGCACCGCGTCTGGCGGAACAGCTGATCGAGATCGGCACTGGCAATGCTGCTGCCAAGCGGCGGCTGGAAATGGCGGGTGCGCAGCGCCCCAAAGAGGCCACGCGCGAGTTGGCCAAGTGTCAGGCGAGCATCGCACGGGGATAGCGCTTCCAGCAAGTTGACTTTGTATTTGCTTCTCTGGTTTGCATGGAAGACAAGTGCGGGAACGAAGCCGCGCAAACCACCGCAACATTCACAATTGTGAACAAGGCATTTGGCAGTCCGCATGAGCTGCGCTCTTTAGAAAGGCTGGCCTCTGAAGTGCTCCAAGACCTATTTGGCCAGTGGTGAGTGGACCTATATCTCAGAGAGCCAACCATGTCGCATGACCCAATTGCACCTGTGGTTCAGCCACAGGAAACCAAGCAGCCAGACAACCTTCGTGGCTTGATTTATATGGCGTTGGCCTTTTTTCTGTTTGCAGCTTCGGACGCACAGGTCAAAGTGCTGACCTCGTCACTACATCCGATCCAGATTGTCTGGACCCGGCAGCTTGGCCTTTTGCTCGGCGTTCTGATCCTGCTTGCCATTAAGGGCCCGCAAATCTTACAGACCCGTCACCCGGTTCTACAAATCACGCGTGGCGTACTGGCGGTTTTTTCGGCGGTGTTTTTTGTATTTGCCATCAGCTATGTGCCGCTGGCCGATGCAGTTGCGGTGAGTTTCGTTGCTCCATTCATGGTAACCGTAATGGGGGCCTTGTTTTTGCGCGAACCAGTAGGGATCCGGCGTTGGAGCGCAATTGCAATTGGGTTCATTGGCACGTTGATCATCATCCGTCCTGGGCTTGGCTTGGTTCATCCTGCAATGATGCTGGTGGTTCTGGCGGCGACCTGTTTTGCTGCGCGACAGGTCTTATCCCGCGGCCTTGCGGCAACAGACCGAACCTCAACCACCGTTGCTTACACCGCGATTGCCAGTGTGGCGTTGCTGACTCTACCGCTACCCTTTGTCTGGATAACACCTGAGACGCCGCAACAGATCCTATTGCTGATTAGTGTTGCCGCCTTCGCTGCTTTGGGTGAATTGCTAGTGATCAAAGCCTTGGAGATTGCGCTGGCTGTGGTCTTGGCTCCGGTTCATTATAGCCTGATCATCTGGGGTACTTTGTACGGCTGGTTGATCTTTGGTCAGTTTCCGGACAAGTGGACATCGATAGGCGCGCTCATCATCCTTGCAACTGGGGTTTACGTTCTCAACCGTGAACGTCAGCTGAGCCGAAGGATGAAACCTGTCTGAAAATCTGAATGCAAGCCCCGTTCGTCACGGCTAGAACTTGACCACACAGCGTTGCTCTGCCACCCGCAATCGACCGATTGGGGGGAAAGGTTCGCCGCCGCTTCAGGCAGTTTCCCTGAAGGGCGTTACCCGTAGCTTAATGAACTCGCGCAGGTTGTCTGCGGCCCACGGCCATATTATTTGCTGGTCTTGGCAAAGCCGATTTGCGTGACCGGTCAAAAGCTGGGTTGTCAAAATGGACGTTCTCTTTATGTTCTATTGATAAATCCATTATTGCGAACGAGTTCGTCATGGCCGATCAAATCGTCATCACCGAGAAAACCAGTCAGGCGAAAGACGTTCGCGCCGCCATTGGATCTCGCTATGGTATGGTTCTGCCCGCTGAGGGGCATTTGTTCGACTTGCTCGAACCAGAGGATGTGGTGCCGGAATGGAAGCGTTGGTCCCCGATCCTGCTGCGCCCCCAGGAACTTTACGGCACACGGCCGGCAAAAGGTGGTAACAAGGCGACCAAGCTCAAAGCCATTCGTGAGGCCTTGCGCACGGCCAAGCGGGTCTGGCTTGCCACCGATTGCGACCGGGAAGGGCAACTCATCGGCCAGGAGATCCTTGAACATTACAAGTATCGAGGCCAGGTCATGCGTGTGCTGTTTACAGCCCAGGACGCTCAGACCATACGCCAGTCTTTTGATCGGGCCAAACCCAATTCAGATTACGCCCGGCTCTACGCAGCCGCCGTCGCGCGCCGCCAGGCTGATCAGATCTACAATCTGTCACTGACCCGCACCGCGACCGTCATCCTTGGCAAAGGCGCGAAAGGCGTCATTGGGGTAGGTCGTGTGAAAACCCCGACCCTGGCGATCGTCTGCAAGCGCGAATTGGAAATCCGTAATTTCGTTCCCGTGACCTATTTCGAGGTTGTCTCCACCGCCATGGTCGAGGGTGGTGAATTCAAGATGCGACATGCGCCACGGGATCGAATTCTCAAGCGAGAGGGTGCCGAGACAGTCGTCAAGGCAGCCCGTAAATTCGAGGGGCCGCTCAACGTGCGCGTCGAGGACAAGCGTCAACGCCCGCCTAAACTGCACGATCTGCCGTCACTCCAGAAGCTCTGCGCCTCGCGCTTCGGCTGGAGTGCCGCCAAGACGCTGGAGATCGCTCAGGAACTCTATGACGGTCAGGGCAAGAAGATCATCACCTATCCGCGTGCCGAAGTGCGCTACCTACCCGAGACGTTGATTGGGGATGTGCCGCAGATCATCGCCGGATTGCAAGTGGGGCAATCGTTCAAAACGATTCCGGTGCCAGCACAGCCGATAATACGAAAGGGTAAAAGTGGCAGTTTCTACGACAAGGGATTGGAAGGGGCGAGCCACCACGCGGTCATCCCCAACGTCAACACCATCGAGAGCTTGCGGGAAGTCTGGCCGCGCCTTTCGACCGACGAGAAAAAACTGTTTGACGTGATCGTGCGGGCGTATTTGGCCTCCGTCATGCCTGATTTCCGCTATCGCCAAACAACTGTAACGCTCGACGTGGTTGGCTTTCCTTTCAAGGCCACTGGCCGCCAACCTATTGATCTCGGTTGGCGGGCGGCATTCCCGGAATGGCAACCTGCTGACGAAAGGGGCAACGATGCGCAGTTGCTTCCGCAGATGCGAAACGGCGAGACCGCGCGACTACGAGATCCGACTGTTGAGGAAAAGGAAACCCGACCACCGCCGCGCTATAACGAAGGCACCCTGATCGAAGCGATGCAACAGGCGTGGCGCTTTGTCGATGACGATGTTCTGCGCGACAGGTTGAAAGAAGCCAAGGGCATCGGCACGCCTGCCACCCGCGCCGAGGTCATCGGTGGGTTGAAACGGCAGGGTTTTCTGATTGCCCAGGGCAAGAACATTGTGCCGACCGACACCGGGTTAAAGTTGTTTGGTGTTCTCCAACAGGCTGATCCGGCCTTGGTCGATCCTGGCGTGACAGCGCAACTCGAATGCCTGCTCGACGATGTCGTCGTCGGTAAACAGGAGATGGTTGGTGCCATCGATGCTGTTTGCGACGTCGCCCAGCGTATTATTGGCAAGATCGTGGAAAGCCCGCCAGACAGTGCGTCGCCTTTGCTCGGTTTTGCATCGGACAACGCGGGCGGCGGACGACCTCCAACACCTGCGATGAAGCGTTTTGCCGACGGTTTAGCGCGCCAGAAGGGGATCAAGCCTCCAGCTGGCTACACCAAATCGGGATCGATCTGCCGCGCGTTTCTCGAGCAACATGCCCCCAAGAAAGCCGCAAGCGTTGATGGGAAAACGAACGGAGACCCAGGAGCAAAACCAGTTAGTTCAGCACAATTGTCATTCGCTGAGACAATCGCGCGCGAACAAGGTGTAGCCATACCCGACGAGGCCAAGGCCAGTTCCGCTGCTATGTCCAAGTGGATTGACACTAATCAGAGCGTGAAGACTGGCAAGGGTCGCCGCAAAACCGGCGAGAGAAGTTCCAAACCACCAGCGGCGAAAACCGCTAAGTCAACGAAGCAGGCACGAAAGCCCAAAGCAACAACGGCTTTGGCGAATGTAACGCCACCGCTGGCTTCCGAACACCGAAATTCCGCCGCGAACACGCCACTTCAAATTCCCTACGGCAACAAGGAAGTCGCGCAGAAATTGGGGGCCAGATACGCCACAGGCGGATGGTATGCGCCGCCTGGTGTTGATTTGAATGAGTTCAAATCCAAGGGTTGGTTGTGAGGACGGCAATCGATCAGGCTGCTACCGGGGCAATCACCTTCAGGGTTTCTGGAAGCAATATGGAAGCAGGAGGGAGCGAACCGGGGCCTATTTGTGCGTAGCCGAGCGAAAACGGTATTGCGTGAATTTCGCCTAACCTCCCGAAAACGCGAGCTATGGTTGAATTTGGGTGATGGCGTCCATTCAGGCGACGCAGGTTTCATTGGCATCGGTCACTTCGATACCGTCGTTGAACTTGATGCCTTCGATGAGTTTGGGCAACTGATTTCTGCCTTT
>JBLHMP010000132.1:0-5967 GCA_047623555.1 Granulosicoccus sp. | reverse complement strand
ATTACTGCCGTCATGCGAAAGCTCGTGGTGATGGCGAATGCGTTGCTAAGAGATGATCGGAAATGGACTGAAACACGGGCTTGACCAATACGGATACTCAGCGAAACTGCGTTTCGACTGCTGGGCAACGCGGGAGCAATGAAAACACCAACCGCCTGTTGCGGCAGGACTTCCCCAAAGGCACTGATATATCTGCCTTCAGCCAAGCCAAACTCAGCGCAGTTGCACGCCAGCTCAACGAACGGCCTAGAAAGACCTTGCAATATCGGACCCCGGCGGAGAAATTTGAGGCCTGTGTTGCGTCGACCCGTTGAAACCATAAGGCTTTGCCGCCGTTCGAAGTCTTAAATCGCCGCGTGATGATCCAATGGCCAGTTCGGCGGATGGCATCGCAGCCCCCTATGCGTCGCGAGACGGCAAACGTGGGTTAACCGCCGACACTCTGTCTGAGTTTTGGGTTCATGTCTAATCTCCACATGAACCCAAACCCCATCAATACCGCCAATACCCGCCATCCACCTGCAACAACTGCCCGGTGTGATAGCTTGAGGCATCGCTCATCAAATACACCGCCAGCCCAGCAAAATCCTTTGGCGTTCCCCAGCGCCGCGCCGGGATGCGTTTGCCGACCACATCGGCAAATTTCTCGTTGCCAATGGCCTTGGCGGTCATATCCGTCTCGATCCATCCCGGCAGGATCGCGTTGGCCGTAATACCAAACCGTGCATATTCCGTCGCCAGCGCAAATGTCATCGCGTTCAGACCACCCTTGGTCGCCGCATAATGCTCGTTCAACTCCGCCCCCGATATTGAGGCCAAAGACGACACAGCCACCAATCGTCCGCCCGGATCACCCTGCCCGGCGCGCTCAACCATATGAGTCAGCACCGCTTGATAGGTATAAAACGTCCCGTCCAGATTGACCGACATCACCCGGCGCCATTCCTCAGGTGTGATATCCAGAAACGACCGGATATTGCGCCCTGATGACACGCCAGCATTGGCAAAACAGCCATCCACCCGGCCAAACCGCGCCAATGTGTCTGCCATCGTTGAATTCACCTGCTCCCGGTCCGACACGTCACAGACATAGCTTTCCGCCTCAATTCCATAGGCCAACAACGTCTCTTTGGCCGCCGCGTTCTTATCCGGGTTGGTGCCCCAGATCGCCACATTGGCCCCCGCTGCGGCCACCGCCTCGGCCATGCCCAGACCAATACCGCCATTGCCACCGGTGATCAGTGCCACCTTGCCTGACAAATCAAATGTTGCGTTGCTCATCGCTCAATCTCCACTAGTTCTCTTCATTGCCCGCAACCTGATCCAGTCCGCAGCCCGGCACAAGCCAGATCCCATCGGCAACACATCGCGCAATGAAAAAGCCTCGCTTGGCCCCGTCCATCACTGCCTTTAGACTGCCTAAAAATTACTTAAGAAGCTTTGAAATGCCCTATTTGAACCGTCGCACTTTCCTTCACCACAGCCTTGTGGGCCTCACTGTTGCCGGTTGCGCCCATAGCGACCCTACCCCGGTTGAACCACCGCTCTACCCTAATGAAACGCCTGAATTGCGCGCCTTGATCAACAAATACGCCGACCTGTACGATGTGCCGCGCCCGCTGGTGCATCGTCTGGTGATCCGTGAAAGCACCCATAACCCGCAGGCGATCAATCGCCCCTATTACGGGTTGATGCAAATCCTGCCTGCAACGGCGCGCTCAATGGGGTTCACAGGCAAACCACGCGACCTTTTGGACGCAGAAACCAACCTGAAATATTCCGTCAAATACCTGCGCGGTGCGTGGCTTTTGTCGGATGGCAGCTATGACACAGCGGTGAAATGGTATTCACGCGGCTATTATTACGAGGCCAAGCGCCGTGGTATGCTTAAGGAAACCGGCCTGATTTAACCTCAGGCCGGCCCAAATAGTAGTTTTCCGAAATCGTAGTCGTTACAATATTTTAGTCTTTGCTAAGCGCTTTCCAGATCAGTGCACCAATGGCGGCACCAACCAGTGGCGCAACCCAAAACAGCCATAGCTGTCCCAACGCCGGACCATCCGCAAACAACGCCACCCCAGTCGCACGCGCCGGGTTAACCGCTGTATTGGTCACCGGAATTGAGATCAGGTGGATCAATGTCAGGCCCAAGCCGATGGCGATTGGCGCAAATGCCGGTGATGCATTGGCACTGGTCGCCCCCAGAATAATAATCAGGAAAAACGCGGTCATCACGATTTCGATCACCAACGCAGACATCATCGAAAACCCCTGCGGAGAGGCCTCACCATAGCCATTAGAGGCAAAGCCACCAACGCCGGTGAAATCAGGCCCCCCAGACACGATGATATAGAGAACCGACGCCGCCGCGATCGATCCCGCGACCTGCGCCATCCAATAGGGTAACAAATCTTTGCTCTCAAAACGCCCGGCAATCATCAGGCCCAAAGACACAGCCGGATTGAAATGCCCGCCCGAGATATGGCCCACTGCAAAGGCCATAGTTAAAACCGTCAGACCAAAGGCAAAACTGACCCCAAGCCAGCCAATACCCACATCCGCCACACCGGCGGCCAGAACGGCGCTGCCACAGCCCCCCAGCACCAGCCAAAAGGTGCCAACAAATTCTGCCAATAGTTTTTTCGTCATATTTTAACTCCCAAAAATTAAGGCATGCCGCGATGCCTCAGTCACATAAACCAACCCCGATTTGTCATCGGGCTATCAAAAACTAACACAATCAGGAATCCAAAATAAACCTATCTGTTTCACCTTTATGGTCGAAATATGAAACACTTGCGGCCAACTGCCAATTTCTTCTCGTTTCAAATACCTCCGCCGGAGGCATCCTGTCTTTGCCAGTTCTGACACCTAAACGAAAAAAGGCAAGCCCTGCGGCCCGCCTTCCTCAATCTCATTCCGTTTTCTTAAAACAGAAACGAATTTATTCTTCTTCCAACGCCTCAACGGCCTTTTGCAGATCGTCCTTGCTGACGTCTTTGTCGCTGATTTCGGCCAGCTCAAAGATATAGTCGACAACCTTGTCTTCAAACAAAGGCGCGCGCATCTGCTGCTGCATCTGCTGATTCTGCTGTACGAACTCAAAGAACTGCTTTTCCTGACCCGGGTACTGACGCGCCTGGTTCATCATCGCCTGCGTCATCTCGGCATCGGTCACTTCAACCTCGGCCTTCTGCCCCAGTTCGGCCAGCAACAGACCCAAACGTACGCGACGTGTCGCCAGTTTGGTGTGCTCATCCGTGGTTTCGATCTCAGGATGATCATGACCTTCAACCTCAGGGTTCTCATCATGCCACAGCGAATGGGCAATCTGACCCGCTTCGGCCTCAAGCAACGATGGAGGCAGGTCAAATGAGACCATTTTGTCCAGCGCGTCCAGCAGACCGCGTTTCAGAACCGAACGGGCAGCCCCGACATATTCGCCTTCAAGACGTTCACCAATCTGAGTTTTCAGCGTGGCTAGGTCTTCGGCACCAAACTTCTTGGCCAGCTCATCATCCAGCTTAGCGGCAACAGGCTTCTTCACCTCTTTGACTATACAGTCAAATACAGCTTCTTTGCCAGCCAGGTTTTCCGCCTGATAATCCTCAGGGAACGTCACAATCACAGCTTTTTCTTCATCGGCTTTGACGCCAACCAACTGCGCTTCGAACCCGGGGATAAAGCTGTTTGAACCTAGAACCAGCGGATAATCCTCGGCCGATCCACCTTCAAATGCTTCGCCATCAACCTTGCCGACAAAATCAAATGTTACCTGATCGCCGTCTTCGGCTTTGGTGCCCTTCTCGCGGGCCTCAAAATCTTGGGCGGTTTCCGCCAGGCTGGCCAGGGCTTCTTCAATGGATTCGTCGTCGGCCTTAACCACCAGCTTGTCCAGCTTGATGGATTTCAGATCGACTTCAGGAATGTCAGGCAGCGCCTCGTAGGACATTTCGACATTGATGTCGTCGCCCTCTTTCCAGTTTTCATCGGTCATTTTCATGTCTGGCTGCATGGCAGGGCGTTCGCCGCTGTCATCAAAATGCTTGGCCATCGCACCATCGATGGTTTCCTGCATGGCTTCGCCCAAAACACGCTGGCCAAACTGCTTTTTCAGCAGCGCCATTGGTACTTTGCCTTTGCGAAAGCCCTTCATTTCAACATCGGGCTGTGCTTCGACCAACTTTTCATTGACCTTGCCGTCCAGCTCTTTGGCTGTGACAGTAATCGTATAGCCGCGTTTCAGACCTTCGTTCAGAGTCTCGGTGACCAGCATCAAATATTCCCCATAGGATTAAGGCGCGCAGAGGACTACGCGGCGTGCAATTTTGCGCCTTTTATTGCTCTGAACGCTCGCGTGCAAGGGCATTCGGGGCTAAGGGGGCTGCAATATCAAATCTAGGCCGAATTTCGCACGTAAAATCCGTTTTTGTCGCAGCCACCACACAAGACCAGCCAAATTTCACCCGCACCGATATTTGTTCTCCGACAAAGAAAACAGGCCGGAATATGTCAAATATTCCGGCCTGTTAAATTCAGATGGCGTTTGTTGCCGCGCTTAATATTTCCAAGCTTAGTATTTCCAGCGCATGCCAAACATCACCGAAGACGCATCCAGATACGAAGCACTGGTTTCTGTCAGCTTATATTTGGTCAGGCCCAGATAGGACTCAATGTTGGCATCATCAAATTTTTGCACAAGTCCAAGACTATAGGAGGTCGATTTAGACCCATCCGAGCTGTGATCCTTGCCGCGATAATAGTCGATTGTCACAGCGGTTTTGCCAACGTTGACCCAATCGCCCTGATACCCCAACTTGCCGTAGTAATAACTGCCGCTTGTGTTGCGCTTGCCCGAAGCAACGGTCACGTTAAAGCCCGAAGCGTGCAGCATACTGAACGATGCAATGCTGCTATCCACATCGCCGCCAGCGGACAAATCGGTCTGCGAATAGCCGATCGCGCCTTTCATCTTAATGTCGCCAAATTCACCCGCATAACGCAACGCAACACCGGCGCTGGTGAAATCGACGTTTTCCGCCAGCACCTGTTCGCCGTAAGACGCGGCAAGCGAAAATCCGTTGAAACTCGGTGTGTCATACCGAATCCGTAAAAGCCGCCCAGCGTCAAAATCAGAAAACGACCCGCCAATGATTTTGCTCGACAACGTCCCGTCAGCGTTGCGGAACCGGAACGCCGCCGCCGTATCGGGCACCGACACATATGTCACCAGCGTGGTGCCGGATAAATCCACCTCGGCGGCGCCATCTGCCGCCATACTGCCCTGCCCGAACGAAAACGTGCCCGCGCGTTCCGTTTGCAGGCTAAAATCAACCTTGCGAGTAGAGGTCCGCCTCCAATCCAGGTTCTGTGCCTGCCCGTCTTACGTCACCAGCGACGACGGAAGCAGCCCCAGCCCGGTTTCAAAATTGAACGAAAACGTGTTGGTGCCAAAGGGCTGACGCAGCCATAGACCAACCCGGCTGTTGGAATGGACATTGTCCACAACGGTACTTTGTTTGGCAACGCCATCATCAAACATCTGATAGGCTGGGTTAAACTGGCCATACAGCAGCACACTGCCACCAGACCCGTTTTCATACCGCATTTCAGCGGCCGCCATCTGCGCCGCGCCTGCCGCCATCAACAGACCTGCGCTGACTCTGCGTGTTGTCACACCGATTTTCATGGGAAGATGCTCCTGTAATTTGGCTTTACCGTATCTCTTGAGGAATATGGTGTGATTGATGCGGATCAATACCGAGCCACTATTAAACTTGAATTATCGACAAATTATCTGACAAAAAGTGGCATTAAAAAGTGGCATTAAAGACACGCTGCGCATTGCACGCGGAAACGACTATTTGGCCTGATTCAGCGGCACAATCTGTAAAGCTTTGATGTCTAAATTGGTGCGGGTGAGAGGACGTAATCATATGTAATAACCACTACTTTACAGGTCCTTAT
>JBLHMP010000131.1:0-5976 GCA_047623555.1 Granulosicoccus sp. | reverse complement strand
TTTGATCAGATAGCTTTCGGCGCTGCGCAGGGCGTAATGGTTCAGCTGTAGCAGGTCATAACCGATGGATTTGCGCGAATTGCGCCAGCCGTTATCAGCCGCCTCATTGGTCATGTCCTGACCCGATCCATTGACCCAACGCACCTTATTGCGAAACGCCTCGTCCAGTTTATTGGGGCGGTGGCAGCTTATTTTCGCGTAGGCCCCGATGTTTTTGAACATGGTTTTAAAACCCCAGACCGTATGCGGTTTTGGGCAATATTTAGGGGCGCAGGTGTCAAACTGATCGACGACAAATGCATCCGCCAGCCGGGTGATATTGTTATGGCCAAACAACCGCCAGGTCATCGCCACATTGGTGGCATCCGGCACCGCATCAAAGAAATCCTGCAAGGTGCCATTGCCGGTGCGCACGTTCATGAATTCATCGACATCAATGTGAATGATCCAGTCAGCGTTTTTGATTGTCGGCTCTTTCTGCGATTGGTTCAGCGCGAATTGCTGCGGTGAATTGCCCTTCCAGTTGTCATTGCTACGGTGTTGCAGCACCCCCATGTCCTGCAACCGTTCGAGCAATTCGCTGGTGCCATCGGAACAGCCATTGGTGTAAATCAGGAAATTATCAACGCCCATGGCCCGGTGATAGGCCACCCATTCAACAATATATGGTGCTTCGTCCTTCATACAGCCAACAATGACATTGCCGGTTGATCCGGGCGGCAGGGTGCGTTGCGGCACCGGTGTATAGGGTGCGGCCAATTCTTCGTCGTTCACGGCGCCCATGCGGTTATGCGGCGAAAAAGATGAGGTTTTTAGCTTTTCAAAGTTCTGAACCGCCAGAGGTGGCAAAAGTTTTCTGGCCAGATCCGACAGGCCGTTGATTTCGATCTTGGCCGGGGCTGTATCGGTTTCAACCGAGGAGGGCGCCAGCGGCGTTCCGTTCAGGCCTGCCAGATCGGCGGCTTTGGATTTACGTTGGGATTTGGTTGCTTTTTCAATGCGGTAGATAAAGGACAGCAGATACTGCGAAGCGCGATAGCCTAGCGTTGGATCGGCCTCAGTCCAATCAGGTTGCGCGCTGTCCGGTTTCAAACAGTTTTTGTCTAATGCCGGATGTGCCTTGAGCAGCGCTTTGTTATCCTTGGCAAAATAGCGACTGACCTTTGACAAAGTGCCGGGATCAATCGCGTCGCCATTCACCGAAATTTCGCCAATAAAGCTACGCCACAGTTGCCGCGGCAGGATGTATGTGCGCGCCGACAACACCTGTAGGATCAGCGCATTCAATTGCCGCCCGCGTGTCAGCCAGGCATCCGAAGGCTGCGCCGGGATGTTTGCGGTCGTCGCCTTGCCAATGGTGCCGTCGATATCAAACGCGGCGCGAATTTCGTCAACTACCTTTTCACTGGCAAACAGCGTCTCGTCATAGGGGCGCAAAGTGACCGACCCGGCACCAAACGCCTGCTCCCAATGGGTCACCAGGGCGGTGTAATCCAGCCAAAAGGGCGGCGCCTGAGTTTCCTCAAATATGCCAGCCTGCGGATCAAGCGTTGGCATTTCGTCCAGACAGGACTGCCACCAGTCCTTCTGGTCCGCGAGTTCCAGATCGCGCGTCAATGGCTCGGCGCGCCCCTCAAGAACTTGCATGGCGTAATTCCGCGCCAGAACGCGGCCCTGTTCGTCGACATGGGCAACAATACAGATGTCATCCGATAGGGTCGTCAACAGCGATCTTAGCCGTACCAATTCGCTAAGACGATGCAGCGATCCGCCAAGCTGCGAGGCTGACAGAATCAGCGTTTCGGGCTGATGTTGCGCCACTTCGCGGGCCAGATCGGCGGCCAGCGCGTCAAACAGCACCTTTTGTTTGTCGCCAGTGATAAAACCGCGATTAAACCGCAGCGGGTCGACATGTTCGGCATCGGTCACGGCCATAAACAGCCGGGTGTGGTTTTTCGGCCCCGGGCTGCGTGGGTACAAAACGCCTTTGCTGATTAACTGTTCACGTTTATCCGCCAACACCTGTTGCAGCCGGTTTGCGCCAACCTGACTTGGCCCGATATGCAGATAAATACGCATTACGCCGACCTTAGGGATTTAGGC
Organism: Granulosicoccus sp.; assembly: GCA_047623555.1. Taxonomy (GTDB): domain Bacteria; phylum Pseudomonadota; class Alphaproteobacteria; order Rhodobacterales; family Rhodobacteraceae; genus NORP181. Next base: position 3,873 of record JBLHMP010000131.1, on the reverse strand, counting down.
ACGGGACTGGTATTGAGCTTGCCCCACCAGGGCATTTTACGGCCCAAAAATGTCGCAATCTTTTGAGGTGCGGTATCGTCGCTCACATCATACTCCAGAAAATCGTCACAGTTTTTGAACAACTGGCACAGGGTGGCGTAATGGCCATTGATCCATTGTTCACGTTGCTTACTGGTCTCACCATATCCGGCTGGCAAGCCGGGTATATCGTTTTGCGGCAGGCGCGCAGTGCCAAGGTCGGACCAGCCCAGCATGGATTGCGACATGGCAAAGGCATCGCGTCGCGAAGCCAGAAATTTCACCCCCGGATGATGCGCCTTGATCGCCGAAATTAATGCGTAATCCATTTGCGGCCAGACCGACCGGCCTTGGCGTAGAACGCTCATCTCGGCGATGGCGGTGAACGTTGGAATTCGGGCCGCCGGATCGCCGGCCTCGTAAAACCCCTGATACAGTAATTCGCCAACATAGGCATCCTTAAGCGCGGCATCCTTGGTCTGTTTGCCGCGAATACGGTGGTCCGCCACCCGCATTCCCGAACGCCGCAAAGCCCGGGCCAGCGTCGTGGTGCCCGATTTTGGCAAGCCAAGGTTAACCACAACAAGGCTCATATTGTCAGGCCAAGCATTTTGATCATCGCGTCCTCAGACGGGGGCAGTTTTGAGGCGGCGCGCAATTGCGTCTGCATGTCCTGATAGTCGCGTTGTTTTAGCAATTCATCGCGCCGGGCCTGATGCAATTGCACGGCCTCATCATGCAGCGCGGCAATCTCGGGGTCTGATTTCAGCTCATCCAACGCGGCCATAAGCTCGGGCAAATAGCGCGAAATCGAGGTATCGACATAGGCCGGATCATTACGTTCCCGCCAATAGGTGTCATCAAACGCCCGATTTTCCCGGTTCACATCACCGCGGTCATTTTTCACCAGATAACTGTCAAGCGAGCGTAACGCATAATGGTTCAGCGTCGCCAGATTGCGCGCGCCTTTGGCCGGAAACCGGCGGATGCGGCGTGGATTGGCGGCGACCAGAAACTTGTGCGGCACAATCTGACCTGAGCCGTCAGCCCAGTCTGGTCGACGTTTCCTGGGCAGGCCGGATTTGAAAAACGGCCGGTGCGCGCCAAAATACTGCAACGGAAAATCATGTCGTACCAGTGATTTAACCTCAATGGCGCTTTCGCCACACCACAGATCCGGATTATGCGAACGGGTGAATTGTTCGATCACTGGTGCGTCGACAAAGCCATCGACATCATCATTGGCAAAGAACTGAAAATGAACCGATATCGCCTGCACATCGCCACAGGCCTCAATCAACGCCAGAATGGTGTGATCGCCGCAATGAATGTTCAAAAACTCATCGACATCCGCGACCCAGATCCAATCGGCATTGGTCACCACATCATGTTTGCGCGCGTCCTTGAGCGCCTCCATCTGGTAATTGCGCCCCTCCGCCGGGTTTGGCAGATGCTGCACGACGCCGCGCGCGGCCAATGCGTCCAGCAACCGGTCGGTCGCATCAGAACAATCGTTGGAATAAATCAGGAAATCGGTGACGCCAATCAGCCGGTTAAAGGCAATCCATTCCAATAGGAACGGTCCCTCGTTTTTGACGCAGGTGACGGCTGTTATCCGCATGTCACACCTATAAACGCATCTGAAATGCTGTTGTTCATGCCCATTTACCCACTTTCAGGTTTCGTCATTGGTGACGAATACCGCATTATTGTTGGGTAAATCATGACATTTCACGGCGAAACCGTCAATAAAGCAGCGGATTTTTCAGCCAATTTGAGTCTTATGCCCCACACCTGTCATGGTTCTGCGCGGGATGCGACCAGTAACACGCTTGACGACACTGGCGTCTCGTGGCCTGTTCGGTGTGAAATAGGGGGACGTAATGACAATACCACAATCCATCGACGCTGTGCAGGATATGTTGACGGCGCAGGGCTATGTTTGTGACCGGGCACTGGCCACAGTGGTGTTTCTGTCGCTGAAACTGGGGCGTCCGTTGTTTCTTGAGGGCGAGGCCGGGGTTGGTAAAACCGAAATCGCCAAGGCCTTGGCAGCGGGGCTGAACCGTCGCCTGATCCGCTTGCAATGTTACGAAGGTCTTGATGTCTCAAGTGCGGTCTATGAGTGGAACTTTCCGGCGCAAATGATCGCCATTCGTACTGCCGAGGCTTCAGGTGGCGCTGACCGCAAAACCCTGCAAACCGAATTGTTCAGCGATGAATTCCTGATTGAGCGGCCTCTGTTGCAGGCGATGCGCCCGGATGAGAACGGCGCGCCGGTGTTGTTGATTGATGAATTGGACCGCACCGATGAACCGTTTGAGGCCTTCCTGCTTGAGGCTCTGTCAGACTTTCAGATCACCATTCCCGAACTTGGCACCATCACAGCCCCCGAGGCCCCGATCGTGATCCTGACCTCAAACCGCACCCGCGAAGTGCATGACGCCCTAAAACGCCGCTGCTTGTATCACTGGGTCGACTACCCCGATTTTGAGCGTGAGATCGAAATACTCACCGCCCGCGCCCCCGAAGTTGCGCAAACCCTTAGCCGCGAAGTGGTCGCCTTTGTGCAGGAATTGCGCGGCGAGGACCTGTTCAAAAAACCCGGCGTTGCCGAAACCATCGACTGGGCCAAATGCCTGCTGGCGCTGGATGTGGTGAATCTGTCCCCTCAGGTCATCGCCGACACCCTTGGCGCCATCCTGAAATACCAGGACGACATCGCCAAACTGCACAACTCCGAAGCCGCGCGTATCTTGGAGCAGGCCAAAGCCAGCCTTGTGCCAACCTGATGTTTTCAATTTCCATAAATATCCCCGGGGTCGGTCAAAATCAGCATGATTTTAACCGTTGGGGGCAGGCAGCCCCCTGGCGCAGCCTATGACAAAATACGCCCCGCTTACTCTGCCAGAAAACCCGAAACTGGCACAAAACATCACCCATTTCGCACGTGCCCTCCGCATGGCGGGCCTGCCTATCGGCCCGGGCCGGGTCATTGACGCGATCAATGCCGTGGCGGCCGTTGGCTTCACCGCAAAACCTGATTTCTACTGGACCCTGCACGCCTGTTTCGTTAATCGCCCCGAACATCGCGTGGTCTACGCGCAAATCTTCCGGCTTTACTGGCGTGATCCACAGTATCTTGAACATATGATGGCCATGCTGATGCCCGCCATTCGCGGCGTGCAAGAGGATCGCCCGGCAAAGGCGGCTGAAAAACGCGCCGCCGAGGCCCTGCTCTCAGGGGCCAACCGCGATGTGCCGCAGGACCAAGGCTCTGAGGAAGGCACAGAAATCGAAATCGACACTTCGTTCACCATGTCATCCGAGGAACGCCTGCGCAGTCTCGACTTTGAACAGATGAGCACCGACGAAGTTGCGCAGGCCAAACGTATGCTGTCCCGTCTGACTTTGCCGGTCAAACCAATCCCGTCGCGCCGGGGCGAAGCGGCCAAAAACGGTCGCCGCATCGACTGGCGACGTACCCTGCGCGCCACCATGCGCCGCGGCGGAGAGATGCACGATATCGCCCGCCTGAAACCCAAACCGCGTTGGCCAAACCTTGTGGTGCTGTGTGATATTTCCGGCTCGATGAGCCAATACAGCCGCATCATCCTGCATTTCCTGCACGCTGTTTCAAACGCCAAAGGCGCCGGATGGGCCAAGGTGCACGCCTTTACCTTTGGCACCCAGCTCACCAACATCACCCGCCATCTAGCGCAGCGCGATGTCGATGCGGCCCTTGCTGCCGCCGGTGCCGAGGCGCAGGATTGGGAGGGCGGCACCCGCATCGGCGCCTGCCTTGAGGAATTCAACCGCGACTGGTCGCGCCGCGTGCTGGGGCAGGGGGCGGTG
>JBLHMP010000130.1:0-6140 GCA_047623555.1 Granulosicoccus sp. | reverse complement strand
AACACCAAAACAGAAAGGAAAAAAGCGCTCCGATACTTGAGGTCTCCACGCTTTTTTCCTTTCTTTCCCTCACCACATTACACAACCTTGACGCGATCTCAGGCGCGCCAAAATCATCCGCTTAGGGCGGCAAATTTGCGCGCCGATGGGGGGGCAATTTTGAATGCTGATTGACAGTGCAGATGCCCGGCAGTTGACTATTTGCAATCAAAGACAGGGTGTGCCTCCAGTCGGCTGCGCCAATTATAGCTGCTGCTAGCCTGCCACGCCCAGCGACCGTGGATGCGTATTTCGCCAATGTGTTGGTCACGTAGCGATGGATCATGCCTCGATTGCGGGCTTTGGATGGCGTTCTTCGGGGGCGAGATGATGATCTCTACGGTGTTGCCAACGCGCGCTTTGAGCAGATCTCTGGTTGGCGAGCCGCCGTAAGCACCAACTGCCAGAAACCGGGAGACTGGCGCGTCGACTTGATCCAGAAGCCCGGGCAAGGCCATCAGATCGCCAACGTCATCCAGGGCCAGATCCGCGCAGATGATCTCTCCGGTCACGAGCTCCAGGCCGAGGTGCAGCTTGCGCCAGGATTTTCGTTTGGCCTTTGTTTTATGCTTTTCCTTCAGCCAGTCTCGCCTTCACCGAAGATTTTCATCCCGGTGCTGTCCCTTGCCTGGCAGGCAATATCGCCGAGAAGGGACCATCAGATGGGCCGGCTGATCTCACCGGGTTTGGAGCATTGCGGAAAGACTCAGACCCTGACCTCGACGTGCCAGCTTCGAGGTCAGGATCTGAAATATCCAATCCCATGAGCCGTGCCAGGCTAGGCATCAACCCTTGTGTCTGGCGCAGCGGCAGCCCGTAACCCGCACTAAACGTCAGGCAAATCGTGATCGCCATATCCGAGTAAGGTGGCTGACCTCCGCGTGACTTGCGCTGAGGCGCGGCCCAAAGTTTGATTGGATCGGAATTGAACCAAACAGTTAAATCACCTCGTTGCCGAAGGCTCTCATTGCACATTGCCCAGTCCGCAACCCGATACCGCATCTTCTCAAATTTGTGCCGTCGGGCAGCATTAAACTTATGCGGCATCAAGAAAATCCAAACGGGTGACAAACTGTTCTGTTGTCACCCGACTGGCGACCTATGCAACAGCGCCACGCAACATGGAGCGCGCCGGGGAAATCAGAATATAATTTGGGGCAATTGTTATTTGTGACGCAAAGACGATACCGGTGCGATTGGCTTGAATAAACGCTCGTTGAATCAATTTATTGTCCTCACAGCCCATGATCCATGCCTCGATCCCTTATGCGTTCGGCAACCTTTTCCACTTCCACTGGTATTACTAAGGGATAAGCCGGAGGCTGATCTCTGGCCGGTTTCTGCGACAAAGCCGTTTGGAAGGTCAAAACCAGACGAACGCGAGCCCTTTCAAAAAGTGCGATGCCACGCACATTTTCAAGTGCTTTTAGGCCTATGGTTCAGAGGGTTTTATTGCAGCACCCGGGCCATGCATTTTTTCCCGGAAAGTTTGCGCAATCACATAAAGCGCCGGGATGATAAAAATCCCGACCATAGAGGCGGCGATCATGCCGCCAAACACCGGCACACCAACACCCTTGCGCGCCAACATCGACGCACCCTCGGCAATAACCAGAGGGAAAAGCCCGGCGATAAAGGCAAAGCTGGTCATCATCACCGCCCGGAACCGCGCCCGCGCACCTTCAATTGCCGCCTCAGTGATGCTCATCCCGGCTTTGCGTCTATCCATCGCAAACTCAACGATCAGGATGGCGTTTTTTGCCGCTAGGGCGATCAGAACAACCAGACCGATTTGAGCGTAGATATTGTTGTCCAATCCTGCAATCAGCAGCCCCGCCAAGGCCCCAAACACTGCAAAGGTAACCGAAGCCAGAACCGCCACCGGGATGGTCCAGCTTTCATATAACGCGACAAGGAACAGGTAGGCAAACAGAACTGCCAGCGCCAGAACAAGAGTTGTTTTTCCGGCCGCTTCGATCTCTTGCAGGGCGGTTCCGGTCCATTCAAAGCTGTACCCATCCGGTAGGGACGCGGCTGACACCTCTTCCATTGCCTGAATAGAGGTCCCCGACGACACGCCAGCCGCAGGCCCGCCGGCGATGGTCACGCTACGGTAATTGTTATAGCGCACCATGGATTGCGGCCCCAATACCAGCGCCAAATCGGCAACCGCACGAATGGGCACCATCTCACCGTCTTTGTTGCGAACGTGGATACGGCCAATGTCGCTGACCTCGTCACGATAGGATTGCTCGGCCTGAATAGTGACCTGCCAGGACCGCCCGAACAGGTTCATGTCGTTGACGTAATATCCACCCAGTGTGGTCTGCATCGCCCGAAACAACGAATCCACATCAACCCCAAGGGTTTGTAACCGGTCGCGATCCAGATCAAAATTCAACTGCGGAGCCGTGGCCGAGAACGTGGTATAGACACCTTTTAGCCGCGGATCGGAATTGGCAGCGATGACCATGCCGTGCGCCGTGGCCCCCAGATCAATCGGGTCACTGCCCTGAAGGTCCAACAGTTGATATTCAAACCCAGCCCCGGTGCCCATTCCCTGAATAGGTGGAAGGTTGAACGGGAACGCAATGCCCGCACGCAACCCGGCAAAATGCTGGCGGGCATAGGCAATAGAGGCATCAACCGACAGCGCCGCTTCGATCCGCTCTTCGAAAGGTTTCATAATGGCGATGGCAAAGCCGCTGTTGGATTTTGACAAGCCGTCGACAAAGCTGAAACCGATCACGGTTTCGACGCTTTCCACACCAGGAGCCTTTTCCAGAATATCGCTCACAGTGGTCATCAGCGCGCTTGTACGGTTAACGGATGCGCCATCCGGCAAGGTCACTTCGACAAAATAGGCGCCTTGATCCTCGACCGGCAAAAACCCGGAGGGCGTGATTTTGAACAGAGCACCAGTGCCAAATACTGCGGCCGCCAGAAACACCAGACCCAGCAATGATCGCCGGGCAATCCCGCCAGCAATAAAGGCATAGCCGTCGCGGGTTTTGTCGATCTGGCGTGAGAACCAGGCCAGCGGCCCGCGTTTCGGTCCACTGTGGCGTTTCAATAGCAAGGCACACAGGGCCGGGCTGAGAGTCAGCGCATTCAGCGCCGAAATCAGCATCGAGAATGAGACAACGACGGCGAATTGCTGAAACATCGTGCCACTGATACCGGGCACAAAGGCCACAGGCACAAACACCGACAGCAGCACCATGGTGATCGCCAGAATCGGCGCGGTGATCTGTTTCATCGCCTCTTCCGTCGCCTCGGCCACGGTCAGGTCGGGACGTTCATCCATAACTTTTTCGACGTTTTCAATCACCACGATTGCATCATCGACAACAATGCCGATGGCCAGAACCAACGCCAATAACGACACTGTGTTCAGCGAAAACCCCATCGCCAGCATAAAGGACATGGCTCCAATCAGCGACACCGGCACCGCAATCAGCGGAATAAGGGTCATGCGAAAACTGCCAAGGAACAGATAAACCACGATCACAACCAAGACAAAGGCCTCAAGCAGCGTTACAATCACTTCGTCTATGCTGGATTTGACGAAAGTAACTGAATTATAGGGAATCTGCCACTTTATCCCCTCTGGAAAAGACGACTGGGCGCGGGTCAGAGCTGCGTTGACCGCATCATTGACTGCTAATGCGTTGGCGCCGGGGCTTAGGTAGACGCCGATCATCGCAGTTGGTGCGCCATTGAACCGGCTTTCGCTATCTTGGGTTTTTGCACCCAACTCCGCCCGGCCGATATCTTTGATCCGCACAAATGACCCGTCCGCCTCGGCCCGAACAACAACCTGTTCAAATTCTTCAACCGTGCTGAGACGGCCCTGGGTCTGAATGCTTAGCTGGAACACCGGGTCAACGGTCATTGGTTGCGCCCCGATCCGCCCAATCGCCGCCTGAACGTTCTGCGAATTCAGCGCTGCAATCACGTCATCCGGGATAAGTTGCAAATTGGTCAACCGGTCAATATCGAGCCAGATGCGCATGGCATAATCTTGCGCACCAAATATCGCCGCATCGCCCACACCGGCCACGCGTTTGATACTGTCCAACACATTGATCGTGGCAAAATTGGATAGAAACAGCGTGTCATGTTCCGGCTTATCCGAGGTGATGTTGATCACCTGCAACAAGCCTGAGGATTTCTTTTTGGTGGCCACACCGGCACGGGTGACTTCCTCAGGCAGCGATGAATTTGCCAAACTGACCCGGTTTTGTACGTTGACGGTGTTGATGTCGGGGTCAGTACCGGGGGCAAAGGTGATTTGCAGGTTGTAACTGCCATCCGCCCCACTGGTCGATTTCATATACAGCATGTCGCTGACACCAACGACTTGTTGCTCAATCGGCTGGGCAACAGTCGATTCCACCACACCGGCGCCGGCACCGGGGTAGAATGCTGAAACCTGAACCTGTGGCGGCACAATATCAGGAAATTGCGCGACTGGTAGTTGGCTCAGGGAAATTAACCCCCCAAGAGTAATTACAATCGAAATTACCAAGGCAAGCCGTGGCCGACGTATAAACACCTGAGAGATCATAGCGCTATTCCTTCGCCGCGGCAGGAACGACCGACGAGGATTGCGGATCCACGGTTCTCCCCGGTTGGGCGCGCTGCGCGCCTTCGGTGATCACCTGTTCGCCCTGCTTAAGCCCATCAGCAACAATGGCTGTTGTTCCAGCAATCCGCCCAAGGGAAATAGGACGCTTTTCAACCTTTTTGGCCGAGTCCACGACAAGAACAAAGTACCCGCCCTGATCTTTTTGCAAGGCCTGCACCGGGATCGTCAGGGATTTCTCCTCGGTCTGATCAATCAGCCCGACCTGCACCAGCTGGCCATCCAACAACACTCCGTTCGCATTGGTAAATAGCGCCCGGATAAGCACTGAGTCTGTTCCGGCTTGCACCTGAGTATCGACAACCTCTATTTTTCCTTGTTCGGCATAGACCGACCTATTTGCCAGTGTCAGTTGCACAACCAGAGGGTTTGCAACTTTGGTTTCGGTTTGTCGCGCGCTGAAATCCAGCAAGACGGATTCGGCCACCGAAAACGTCGCGTAGATAGGATCAATACTGGACAAAGTCACCAACCCGCCGCTGTCAGGCGATACAAACGTGCCAATAGCGATGTCTGTCAACCCGACCCGACCGTCAAAAGGTGCTGTGACGGCGGTGTAGGACAGATCAAGCTGTGCGATCTGCAGACTTCCCTGAAGCTCCAACAATTGCCCTTCTATCTGCCCCACCTTCGCTTGCACCTCTTGCACGGTTCTTTCGGCAACATCCTGTTTTTCAAACAATGTTTGCTGACGGGTCAATTCTAGATCTGCCAAGGTCTTTGTTGCTTCAACTGATTTTTTTTGACCCAGAATTTGCGTGACGGCGGCCTGATAGGCATCCGGTTCAATGCTAAACAGGGTATCCTCTTTTGACACGTTCTGCCCTTCGGCAAAGCCGATGGATTGAATAAACCCCGGGACGCGGGCCATCAGAACTACACGGCTGACCGCCTCTATCCGACCGGTAAAGGTTTCGGATTCTGCAACGGCCTGAAACTGTACTTCGGCAACGGTTACAACGGGTTTTGGGGCAGCCTCTTGTGCAAGAGCGCCTCCAGAAAGCCAGGCCAGTGCAACCCAGCTGGCGAATAGCAATCGCAACGGTTGCGATTTTGTCCGGCTTTGATCGCGACCCATGTCAAACTCCTAATACCATCTTACGCACATTTAAACTGATACAGAATTTTGGTCCAGTAAATCTTGAAAAGGAACTTCGCCGGTATCGTCAGGTTGACGGCTTGGTGTCCCAATTTTAAACATCAAGCATGATCAAACGCAAGAATTCACGCGGCTTCAAAGGCCAGCGCTTCCCACCAGAAATAATCGAATATGCGGTTTGCTTGTATTTTCGCTTCAGCCTGAGCCTTCGTGACGTTGAGGGTTTACTGGCTTTGTTGCACAAATAGGCTAAAGGGATTCACCTTGTGAATCCAAAGTGGTAGGTCCTACGCATGAGTAAACCCACCCTCCCGACGTATAAGACCAAGAACTGGCCCGATTATAACGCTGCAC
>JBLHMP010000129.1:0-6835 GCA_047623555.1 Granulosicoccus sp. | reverse complement strand
TTTGCGAACCTCGAATCCAATAGAAAGTGTCTTCGCCACCGTTCGTCACAGGACGGTCAGAACCAAGGGTGCTCTGTCGCAAAAGACTGCAAAGCTGATGGTGTTTACGCTCATTCAGGCGGCCTCCAAAAAATGGTTACGCTTGAAAGGCAGAAATCAGTTGCCCAAACTCATCGAAGGCATCAAGTTCAACGACGGTGTCGAAGTGACCGATACCAATGAAACCTGCGTCGCCTGAATGGACGCCATCACCCAAATTCAACCATAGCTCGCGTTTTAGTATCGTCCAACACGAGTTCGACGCCGATCGTCAACCCACGCCCGCGAACCTCTCCGATCAGGGGCTGGTTTTCCACGGCCTGTGCGATGGACTGCTGCAAATACGCTCCGGTTTCTACCGCCTGTGCGATCAGGTCTTCGGCCTCGATTGTGTCTAGAACCGCCAGCGCCGCAGAGGCGCAAACCGGGTTCCCATGCAACGTTTGCATAGAAAATGACTGGGCAAACTCCATGAGATTTGCCGGGCCAATAACCGCAGAGATCGGCAAACCGCCGCCAAGACCTTTGCCCAACACGACAATGTCAGGGGTAAAGCCTTCGTGCTCAAAACAATTCATCTTTTCCGAACGGGCCAGCCCAACTTGAACTTCGTCGCAGACTGTCAAAATTCCGTAACGCCGACAAAAGGCCGATAAGGGTCGGGATAAGGCATAAGTGTCAGCCCGCCTGAGATCGCAAGGCAACCGCAACACTTTGCCGGATGCCCATAGCCAAGACTGGCGGCGCCCCAAGCGCCGGACAGGTCAAGACGCCGACGTCCGGTGTCATCAAACTGATGACAGCCCTCGCCGCCCGTTACCGCAAGCGGAAAAAACCGTAGATTTTGAGCGACGACACTGATTGGCGATCCCGGTCATATAACGGGTCACCCGGCACCGTCACAATTACATTAGTTCCTTGATCAGATCATCGGTTGCAATCTGTCTGCAATACCCTTTGATCGTCGCCAGTGAATTGTCCTGACGCGCCTGTGTTTCAGTGGCGCAGCCGTCGGTTACCAACGTAACCAGATAGCCCAGATCACAGGCATCCCGGACAGCGCTTTCGACACATTGGTCGGTCAACAAACCACAGATCACCAACTGTTTGACCCCAAGATTACGCAACACATAGTCGATATGGGTCGACACAAAGACCGAGGACGAGGATTTGGGCAACACGATCTCGTCCTCCAATGGTACGATTTGGTCGAGCACCTTGCCGTCCCATGATCCCTTGGCGACGTTGAAACCGGTGATTTTATAATCAAGGCTGCGGTCGCGCCCATCCAGCGTCAGGCTTTCGATGGTGGTGTACATCACTTCGATCGCCGCTTTGCGAAACGCAGCCTGTAGGCGCTGCATATTGGGGATGACGGTTTCAAGCTGTTCAAAAAGCCAACCGTGTTTTTCTGTAAACTGAGCGTCGGTCAGCCCGTCAAACTCCGCACCATTGCGATGCGCAGAAAAGTTTTGCACGTCGATAAACAAAAGTGCTGATTGTTCAGCTGCCAATGGCTGATTTTGGGTCAGGGTCATTCAAACATCCTTTAGGAAACGGGCCACTGCAGCGCCGAGAATTTCGACCCATTCGACTTGGCCCTCGGCGCTGTGAATATGTTCATTGCGGATCTCGATCAAACTGTGGGGTACACCGCGTGCTTCGCCGTGACGGGGCACAAACCAATCCGAACTATCGTCAATCTGGTAAGGCTGGTTCATGCCGATGGTTAATTGCGGCTGGGCCTGGTGTATAAACCCACCCAGCAACCCGGAGGTTCGGGTGTCCTTGCGGAAAAGTAGGCCAATATCCCACGGCCGGTAAACCCCATTCAGTGCTGGGGTAAAGGAATGGATAGACAACACAATCCGGCGTGGGTTGCGTGCATAACAATTGGCCACGGCTTTGTGAAACGGCTCAAATATTTCAACCCGACGCGCCGCTCGGGCGTTTTGGTCCAGCCCCTGGTTTTCGGGGATGTCCACCCGGTCGCTCACTTCGGGGATCGAGTCCAAGGCGTGCGGAGGCCGGTTGCAGTCGATCACCAGACGGCTATATCGCTGAAAAACCGCAGGGGCACCCAAGGTTTGGGCCAATACCTGCGTTACGGCCCCGGCCCCGATGTCCCAGCCGATGTGACTATCAAGCGCCGCACGGCTGATACCCAGTCCGTTCAGTTTTGTTGGAATTGCCTGACCTGCGTGTTCACAGACCAACAAGAGCGGATGATCGCTCTGCTCATTTAGCATCTCAACCGGTGCCGGATCGTTTTCACCCAACAGGCCGTGGCCCATTATGTCAGCCAGCCCACTCATACCTTTTCGGCCTTCAGTGAGGCCGCCGGGATCAGCCCGTTGGGGCGGAACAGAAGGACCGTGACCACGAGGCTAAGCCCAATCGGATCGCGGAATTGCTGAAATTCCGGTGGTAAAAACGCAGCTAGAAAAATCTCAATAAAGCCCAGTAAAAACCCACCAGCCACGGCGCCGCGCAAACTCCCTAGGCCGCCCAGAATAGCGGCGATAAATGCCTTAACGACGGGTAAAAATCCCATATGCGGATCGACAGATGAGCGTTGCGAAACCCAGAGAACCGCCGCAACCCCGGCAAGCAACCCGGACAATGCAAACGCCCCGGCAATGACGGTGTTGGCGCGAATTCCCATCAGCCGGGCAATGTTAAAATCCTCGGCTGCGGCGCGCATGGCGATCCCGGTTTTCTGGTATTTCATGAACACATCCAAAAAAAACCAGCATGACAATGGTCGCAACGATAGCGGCGATTTTGTTCACACCGATTACCATGCCGCCAATGGTAATACTGTCAGACAGGATTTGCGGCAGCAGTACAGGCTGTGACCGGGTCGAGATAAAGTTCTGAAATAGAACCTGCAAAATCATTGAGACTGCAAAGCTTGTTACAAGCATGGTTGCGCCAGATCCATTTCGCACCGGGCGAAAGGCTATTCACTCCATCAGAACGGCGGCGATCATGGCGGCGGCAATGGCCAGCGGCACCGCAATCACAAAAGAAATGCCGGCAATGCCGCAGTACATCAAGGTATAGCCCGATATGGTCATCAGCTCGCCATGGGCGAAGTTGATCAACCCCATGATTGAAAAAACCATGGCCAAACCAAGGGCAAGCAGGGCATAAGTGCCGCCCAGTGCGATTGCGTTTACGGTTTATTGCAACTGTAAATCCATCATTCGCCCCCCAGATAAGCAGATTGCAAAGTATCAGAATGCGCCAACTCTGACGCCGAACCCGAGGCAACGATCTTGCCGCTGGCAAAGACGTACCCACGATCCGCGATCTCAAGCGCCATTGAGACGTTTTGTTCCACAAGGGCCAGCGTGACCCCCTGTTCACGCAGCTTGGAAATAAGATCAAACACCTGCCCGACGATTTTTGGGGCAAGACCCAGAGACGGCTCGTCCAGCAACAAAAGTGTCGGGTTGCACATCAAGGCCAGTCCGAGCGCCAACATCTGTTGCTGCCCGCCGGAAAGGGTTCCGGCAAACTGGTCGCGGCGTTCATGCAGGATCGGGAAAAGGCTATAGACCCGCTCCCATGCGGCTGCGATCACCTGTTTATCTGTGACCGAATAGGCCCCCATGCGCAGGTTATCCGCCACACTAAGGGTGCCAAAAACCCGGCGACCCTCGGGGGAAAGCGTCATACCGTTGGCGGCCAGGGTTTCGGGCGGCCAATCGGTGATGTCATTTCCCTTAAAGTTTACGGTGCCGCTGGCGATTGGAACCAACCCGACCAGCGCATTCAGGGTTGACGATTTTCCGGCACCATTGGCGCCAAGAAAGGCGACCATCTCGCCTTTCTTGATTTCAAAATCAACTCCGCGCACCGCTTCGATCGGGCCGTATTGGACCTGTAAGGACTGAACTGAAAGAAGCGATGCCATGGAACTGGACCTTATTGCATACGTGGTGCGGGGATCAGCGACGCGGTTGGACTCGGTTGCCCGATCAATTCACGTTCGCCAGCCTTTACACGGATCAGTGAGACTTCGCGTACCGGCATGCCATTGGTGCCTTTGTAGGTGATCAGGCTAGTCGCGCCGCGCACGTTTTCAAGATTGGCCAACGAATCCCGAATTGCCTGTGGATCAGTCGACCCTGCGGCAGTCACGGCGGCGGCAACGACGACGATCAGATCATAACCGACAGCGTTAAACACGGTTTCTGAATCATTACCTGTGACGGCTTTGTATTTGGCGTTGAATTCTTCCAATGGGCTACCGGGGGTGGCATGACCTGCCGTCGTAAACACCACACCTTCGCCAACATCGCCCAGCGAAAAGGTTGTTGGGCTGTCGATGCCGTCGGCACCTATCATCTGCGCCGTAACACCAGCCGCCCGCAAGGATTTGAGCATTGAGGGAAAGTCGGGCTCGTAGGATGACGTCATGATCACGTCAGGCTGTGGGTCCAGCGGCGCGATGCGTGTGGCGATTGCAGAAAAGTCCTGCTGGCCGATCGAATGGGTGTCCTGCCCCAACATCTTGCCACCAAGGGCCTCAAACACATCCGCAAAATAAAGCGGCATCGTGGTGTACTGGCTGTCGGGCGAATAGATTATATAGGCCAATTTGTGGCCCTGATCCCGCGCCCATTCGGCACTGACCGTGGCCTGAACATTGTCGCCCGGAAAGTTAGCGAACATGTAATCGCCACCGATCTGCGGCAAGGTGGATGACGATGCGCAGGTGGATATGGCCGGGATTTTTGCCGACGAAATTGTGCCAATAGCGGCCAAGGACGGATCCGCGTCACAGGGCAAAACAATCACGGAAACGCCTGCGTCCGCCAATTCCTGCACCGCAATTGCGGTTTGCGCCGCATCCGAACGCACGTCTTTTTCGATCAACTCGATCATGATGCTGCCACCAATGCCACCTGCGGCGTTGATTTCATCAACCGCAATGTGCAAGCCCTCGATCACCGGACCGTCATAGCCCGCAAGCCCCCCGGTCTGCGCCGTGGCAAGGCCAATCGTCAGAGTTTCGGCAGTGGCGGGCATGGAAAATGCCGCAGCAGCCATCATTGTTGATACAATTAGTGTCTTTTTCATTGGTGCTTCTCCGGGTTGGTTTTGGCTATTTTTGTCGGTTAGGGCCGAGATAGGCCTCGATCACGGCCGGATTGTTGCGGATTTCTTTGGGTGTGCCTTCGGCGATCAAATGGCCTTCGTTCAGTACGACAATACGGTCACAAAGCTGATTGATCAGCTTTAGGCCATGGTCCACCAGCAGAATGCCGATGCCAAGATCACGGGTCAGACCACGCAGGGTTTCCATCAAATCATCGGTTTCTTCGCGGTTCATGCCCGCGGCAGGTTCATCCAGAAACAACAACGTTGGATCGCAGGCCAATGCGCGGGCTATTTCGACCCGCCTTTGGTCACCATACGAGAGCGTGCCTGCATCTTCGCCGTAATGGTCATAAACCCCCATGCGCGACATGGCGGCCTGGGCGCGCGCCTCCGCGTTTTTACCACCGCGCGTTGAAAGCGCCGCAACCAAAACATTTTGATAGACGCTCAGGTTTGAAAACAGCCTGATGTTCTGGAATGTCCGGGCAATGCCGCGATCTGCAATCTGGTGCGAAACCAACCCTGAAAGTTTTTGATCACCGCGATGAAAAACACCTTCGGTTGGCACTAAGACACCCGACAACATATTCATCAGTGTCGTTTTACCAGACCCATTCGGCCCGATCAGCCCCATGATTTCGCCGGGGTTCAAGGTGATTGAAATACCGTTTACCGCAACCAAGCCGCCAAAGCGCATGGTCATACCCTTGGCAACCAAGGGTTCGGCCATCTGCTGAGTGGGCTGAGAGAGTTGAATTTTCGCGATGCTTTGTTTGACAGGGAACAGGCGCTCCTCCCATTCTTTCAATCCCGCCAACCCGTCTGGTTTGCGGAACATGGCAAAGAGAATAATCAGACCGATGCCGATTTGGGTGGTGCCGAATACGGCAGGAATTTCTAACCCGCCCAGCGAAAATCCACCTTCCAGGCGGCGCAATACTTCGATCACAACGGTTATGGTGACAGCCCCGGTTACGGCACCGGTTACCGTGCTCATGCCGCCGACAATCAACATGGCCAGCAACAAAAACGTATCCGTGAAGTGGAATTTCTTGGGGCTGATCGCGCCCAGGAAATGTGCGATCAACGCCCCCGAAAGCGCCATCAACGCAGCACTTAGCACAAATGATATCAGACGTTCATGCCGGATGCGGATGCCCACGGCACTGGCGGCAATGGCGTTTTCGCGCCCCGCCCGCAGCCGCAACCCCGATATGGAATCACGATAAATCCGCGCCGCCACCAGTGCCACGACAACCCCAACCGCGGCCACCCACAACGTGGTTTCACGCGGAATGCCAAAAAAGGTTTGCGATCCGCGCGTAACGTCCCGCCAACCAATGGTGATGCCATGAACGATAATCAACAGCCCGAGCGTGGCAATCACCGTCGCCGAACCTTCCAGTTTGCCAATCGCGATGCCGATGAATAATGCGACCACTGAGGTGAGCAGCACCGCAATAATGGTTGCATTCAACAGCCCCATTTCGGTTCTCGCCAGCCATTCCGGTAATTTGGGAAGTGTCGCGATTTTCAACTGAACCGGCAGCGTCAATAGCGATGCGGCATAGGCCCCGATGGCCATGAACGCGAGATGGCCGAAACTCAGAATGCCGGAATTTCCGCTGTAAACACCCATGGCAACCACTGCGATCAGTGATATGAAAAATACCGTCAGGATGCG
>JBLHMP010000128.1:0-7401 GCA_047623555.1 Granulosicoccus sp. | reverse complement strand
GCCTTCGCTGGCGCCTTAGCCGTTTGGGATTCGGTCCGGGCAGATTGTCTGAGGGTTTCTGAGGGTGCGGATGTTTTTGAAACGTCGCTTTGGGTGGAAAACCAAAACCCGTTTGAAACACTGTGGCATGATGTCAAGGCACAGGTCACTGACCCGGAATGGGCGTTCTGGATCAAATGGTATGATGATGCGCTGGCAGGGCGTGTACCGAATTGGGACATGCTGGAAGAGATCGCTCTGATTGAAAGCGAAGTTTGGGATGCCGGGGCGGTGGCTGTTGCGGCTGAGATTGCGAAGATTGAGTTAAAATATGCTGTTCAGAAACCGGTCAAGCTTGACGCGATAACTATCCAAAATGCCGTTGCACAAAACCTTGCCGCTATTCCGCCCCAGCTTGAAGCTTTGATCGAAACGATTGATGGCGAGATTGAGCGGCTTCGCGGACGGAACCCACAGGATGATCTGGAGCGGCGAGACATAGATCAGCTTATGGATACTTTCAAAGCCATGCGTGGCGCAGTGGCTGGTTTGGGCGAATTGCTTCCATCACTGGGTCCGCCTGCGATGGAAAAGGCCGAGGAAATGGCTGGATTGCTACAGGTCTTTGGTCGCGAGTTTCGAAAGTGGCCAAGGGAAAATGCCCCTGATCTGGTGGACAGTTCTTATCGCGTGCTTCTTATCGGATTGACCGCCGGGGTAATGACAACCTTTGGTTTGCCCGCGCTGGCCAGCACCGCAGTTGCCGGAATAGCCTTTGGTGGCAAGAAATTGGTTGGCATTGGTAAAGCGTTGAAAGATGCCGCTCCGACAGACGGTTAATAAGTGAGAGATCAAAGCAACACAGGGGGGGTGTCAGACCCTGGGGCGCAGGCCGTCTTGCAAACGCTCTGGTAGAGCGTTTGAGGCTGGAGCGAGCTTTAGCTCAGGGGGCACGTAAGTGCGCCCTCCCGTTGGGAGGGTCGGGCGCGGCACGGGCCACTTTGTGACCCGCGCTATTGGTGGGACGGGTTTACAGGGGTTTGGTGCGTCAGTTACATGCGGATTGGATTAGATCGAGGGTTACAATGAATCTCCCCACCCCACGCGGCAAGCTCACCCAGAACCGAGACCTCTCAGACCTCACGTGGCTGCGGGTCGGAGGCCCTGCGGATTGGGTGTTTCAACCTGCGGATGTTGATGACCTCGCACAGTTCCTACGGGGGCTGGATGCGGGCGTTGAAGTTTTCCCCATGGGTGTTGGTTCAAACCTGATTGTGCGCGATGGCGGGCTTCGGGCTGTGGTGATCAGGCTTGGGCGCGGTTTTAACCAGATCAATGTTGATGGCACGCGGGTGACGGCGGGGGCGGCGGCGTTGGATGGGCATGTGGCGCGCAAAGCGGCGGATGCCGGTCTTGATCTGACGTTTCTGCGCACGATCCCGGGCAGCATTGGTGGCGCTGTGACGATGAATGCCGGCTGTTACGGTAGCTATACCGCGGATGTTTTGGACAGGGTGACAATTGTGACACGTCAGGGCGACATCAAAACCCTGACGCGGGACGATCTGAACCTGCGCTATCGGCAAAGCGATGTGCCCCAGGGCGCGGTGCTGGTTGAGGCGGTGTTTGAGGCCCCGGCGGGTGTGCCGGAAACGCTTCATGCGCGGATGGTCGCGCAGATCGCCAAAAGGGACGCGACGCAGCCAACCAGGGATCGCAGTGCCGGCAGCACGTTCCGCAACCCAGCGGGGTTTTCCAGCACTGGGCGGGCGGATGATGTGCATGATCTAAAGGCCTGGAAGGTGATTGACGACGCGGGCCTGCGTGGCGCGCGGCGGGGGGGCGCGCAGATGAGCGAAAAACACCCGAATTTCCTGATCAATGCCAACAACGCCACGGCGGCCGATCTGGAAGGATTGGGCGATGACGTGCGAAAAAAGGTTTACGATTCAACAGGTATTACGCTAGAGTGGGAAATTATGCGGGTCGGTGATCCGTTAAATAAAAAATAGACCCTGATCGTAGACCCAATTAGGCAAAAACGGGCGCGTGCATACAGGGATAACAACACGGATCGCAAAGGTCCGGGGACATTGAGGCACTAGATTTGGGTCAGTCGAGCATGACACCCCAAAAAGTGGCGGTATTGATGGGCGGACCTTCGGCTGAGCGCGAAGTGTCTCTGTCCAGCGGGCGTGAATGCGCAACCGCTCTTGCGGGCGAAGGATATGAGGTGGTGACGGTGGATGCCGGGCCAGACCTCTGTGATCGTTTGCGTGAAATTTCCCCTGACGTGGTATTTAACGCCCTGCATGGTCGTTGGGGCGAAGATGGTTGTGTGCAGGGTTTGCTGGAGTGGCTGAGCCTGCCGTATACCCATTCCGGGGTTCTGGCCTCGGCTTTGGCAATGGACAAGCAGCGCAGCAAGATGGTGTTTGAGGTGGCTGGGCTGCCAACCGTTCCAAGCGGTATTTTTCCCAAAGCAGAGGTCATGGCAGGCCACGTGATGCTGCCGCCCTATGTGGTGAAACCCAACAACGAAGGTTCAAGCGTCGGTGTTTATATCGTGCATGAGGCCGCCAATGGTCCGCCGCAATTGTCCGCCCAAATGCCCGCCGATGTGATGGTTGAAGCTTTTGCTCCGGGGCGTGAATTGACCACGACCGTGATGGGCGACCGGGCGTTGACCGTGACCGATATCATCACCGATGGTTGGTATGATTACGACGCCAAATACACGCCAGGCGGGTCACGCCATGTGGTGCCTGCAGATGTCCCGCAACAGATTTTCGACCTATGTATGAGTTACGCCCTAAAGGCGCATGACGTTTTGGGCTGTCGTGGGGTCAGCCGAACCGATTTTCGCTGGGATGAAACCCGTGGCATCGACGGTTTGATCCTGCTGGAAACCAACACCCAGCCGGGGATGACGCCAACGTCGCTGACCCCGGAACAGGCGGCCCATTTGGGCATGAGTTTCGGCGAAATGTGTCGCTGGATGGTTCAGGACGCATCATGCAACAGGTGAGCCATCCCAAACATGATCCGGCGCCGTCGCGGTTATCTTATCGGATACAGCGGCTGATGCTGACGCCGGGAGTGCGGCTTTTGCTGCGGATCGGCATTCCCGTTGCTGTGGTTTTTGCGGCAACCAGCGGTTTTTTGGCCAACGAACAACGGCGTGATGCGCTAAACCAGTTTGTCGCTGAAATACGGTCAAATATTCAGGAACGCCCCGAATTCATGGTGTCGCTGATGGCCATCGACGGCGCCGGGCTTAATCTGGCCGAGGATATCCGTCAGGTGGTGCCTTTGGATTTCCCGATCAGTTCGTTTGATATGGATCTGGAACAGATACGAAATATGATTGCCGGGCTGGCTCCGGTGAAAACCGCCAGTGTGCGGATCAGGCCGGGCGGCGTTTTGCAGATTGATGTCACCGAACGCCTGCCGGTTGTGGTTTGGCGTGATCGCAGCGGCATCGCGTTGTTGGACGAAACCGGCACCTATGTAGATGAGGTTTTGCGGCGCACGGCGCGGGTTGATTTGCCGTTGATTGCGGGCAACGGCGCCGACCAGCATGTCACCGAGGCCCTTGCCCTGATCGCAGCCACCGGACCGCTAAGTGACCGGGTGCGCGGTCTTGTCCGCATCGGCGAGCGGCGGTGGGATGTGGTTTTGGACCGCGATCAACGTATTTTGCTGCCGGTCGACAACCCGGTGCGGGCGCTTGAGCATGTCATTGCTCTTAATCAGGCGCGCGACATGCTGAAACGCGATCTTGTTGTCGTGGATATGCGCATTGCGGCGCGGCCAACCATTCGAATGTCGCCTGAGGCGGTCAAAGACTGGTGGCGGATCAGAGAAATTAACGGAAGCGGGCAATAGACGATGACAGACCTTTACCAGTCCCAACGGGCGATGCGGCAGATGCGGCATCAGGCAATGCAACGTGGTGTTGTGGCCATTCTGGATGTTGGCAGTTCCAAAATCGCCTGCCTTGTGTTGCGTTTTGATGGCACTGGCCGCCTCAGCGAAGACAACTCAATTGGCTCATTGGCCGGGCAATCGGGGTTTAGGGTTATCGGCGCGGCCACCACCCGGTCGCGTGGCGTGAATTTCGGCGAAGTCAACGCCATGCAGGAAACCGAACGTGCCATTCGCACGGCGCTGCAGGCGGCGCAAAAGATGGCTGAAATCCGGGTTGATCACGTGATTGCCTGTTTCTCCGGGGCCAATCCGCGGTCCTACGGGCTAAACGCGCAGATTGAGCTGGAAGGCCAGGTTGTCACCGAGAACGAGATTTCGCGCGTGTTGGCGGCCTGTGATGTGCCCGATTATGGCGCGGGCCGCGAGGTGCTGCATGCACAGCCGGTGAATTTCGCGCTCGATCACCGTTCGGGTCTGGCGGACCCGCGTGGGCAATTGGGCCAGTCGCTGTCGGTGGATATGCATATGCTGACGGTGGATGGCGACGCCATTCAGAACCTCGCCTATTGTATCAAACGCTGTGATCTGGAATTGGCGGGCATTGCGTCCTCGTCCTATGTCACAGGTATTTCGTCGCTGGTTGAGGATGAACAGGAACTTGGGGCGGCCTGTATTGATATGGGCGGTGGCTCAACAGGAATTTCGATCTTTATGAAGAAACACATGATTTATGCCGATTCCGTGCGTATGGGTGGCGATCATATCACCGCCGATATTTCCAAAGGTCTGGGCGTGCCCATGACCAATGCCGAGCGGATCAAAACGTTTTATGGAGGTGTCCACGCCACCGGCATGGATGACCGCGAGATGATCGACATTGGCGGCGATACCGGCGACTGGGAACACGACCGTCGCACTGTGTCGCGGGCGGAACTGATCGGCATTATGCGCCCAAGGGTCGAGGAAATCCTCGAAGAGGTACGCGCCCGTCTGGACGCCGCCGGGTTTGAACATCTGCCAAGCCAGCAGATCGTGTTGACCGGTGGTGGCAGCCAGATTCAGGGGCTTGATGCACTGGCCAGCCGTATTTTGGGCCAACAGGTACGCCTGGGGCGCCCCTTGCGGGTTCACGGATTGCCACAGGCGGCCACAGGGCCGGGGTTTGCCGGGGCTGTTGGTCTTTGTTTGTTTGCTGCCAACCCACAGGACGAATGGTGGGATTTTGAAATTCCGGTAGATCGCTACCCCGCACGCTCGCTCAAACGGGCGGTGAAATGGTTTCGGGACAACTGGTAACCGCTAGATATCGCCATTTGGACGATATCAAGCGGGTTTGCGCAACAATTTGCCTATATTTTGGGGTAAAATTGCGTTTTTTGAGTGACGACTTGTCTTTGGGTGACTAAGGTCAGATCAGACAGGCAGAATATAACGCGCGCGAATGCGGGCAGGCAGCACAGGCGGATATTAAGATGACATTGAACCTTTCGATGGCCGGACAGCAGGATTTACGCCCCCGTATCACCGTATTCGGTGTCGGTGGGGCAGGCGGCAATGCAGTCAACAACATGATCCAAAAGGATCTGGACGGTGTTGATTTTGTGGTCGCAAATACCGACGCACAGGCGCTTCAGCAGAATTTGGCGACCAACAAAGTACAGTTGGGTATCACGGTCACCGAAGGTCTGGGCGCGGGCGCACGGGCCAGTGTTGGTGCCGCCGCAGCCGAGGAAAGCATCGAACAGATCGTCGATCATCTGGCAGGTGCGCATATGTGTTTCATCACCGCAGGCATGGGCGGGGGCACCGGAACCGGCGCGGCTCCGATCATCGCACAAGCGGCACGTGAACTGGGTGTTCTTACCGTTGGTGTTGTCACCAAGCCGTTCCAGTTTGAGGGCGCCAAACGTATGAAGCAGGCCGAAGACGGTGTTGAGGCCCTGCAAAAAGTTGTCGACACGCTGATCATCATCCCCAACCAGAACCTGTTCCGGTTGGCGAACGAAAAAACCACATTTACCGAGGCCTTCAGCCTTGCCGATGATGTGCTGTATCAGGGTGTCAAAGGCGTCACCGACCTGATGGTGCGTCCCGGCCTGATCAACCTAGACTTTGCTGATGTTCGCGCCGTCATGGACGAAATGGGCAAAGCAATGATGGGCACCGGCGAAGCCGAAGGCGAAAACCGCGCCATCGAAGCCGCCGAAATGGCCATCGCCAACCCGCTACTTGACGAAATCAGCCTGCGCGGTGCCAAAGGTGTTCTGATCAACATCACTGGGGCGCATGACCTGACATTGTTTGAACTGGACGAAGCCGCCAACCGCATCCGCGAAGAGGTTGACCCCGAGGCGAACATCATCGTCGGCTCAACTCTTGATCCGGACATGGAAGGTATGATGCGCGTTAGCGTTGTGGCTACGGGTATCGACGCGGTTGATATTCAGGCCGATATGCCAATCCCACGCCGTCCTTTGGCCGCACCGCTAAAGCGGTCCGTGGCGATGGAAGAGGCGCATGCGCAGCCGTTTGATCTGCTTGAGCCGGTTGCGGCCCAGGCCGAAGTGGCCGCTGAGCACGATCAAACGTTGTTCTCGGGCATGGACGTACAAGAGGTCGCCGAAGATCTGGTCGAAGACTTTTTTGGGTCCGTCGACGTTGCACCCGAAGAGGATGGTCTGCCATCGCCGGTCTATCAACCCAGAGTTCCGGCGTTTGAACCGCAGATGGAAACATTGGAGGCGGCCCCCGAAATGTTCGTTGCCCCACAGGCCCAAGCCCCCGGAACCCCATCGCCCGAGGCAATGGTGCGTCTGCACGCTGCTGCACAAAATGCCACTCCGGCACCTCAGCAAGGCAACGCACCAGCCCCCGAACCTGTGGCCGCTGTTGTCGCCGACAAACCGCGCTTTGGTATCAACTCTTTCATCACACGGATGACCGGGCACGCCAGCGATACACCGGCTGCTCCTAAGCCACAGCCTACCGTCTATTCGGGGCAGGCACAGCAACGTGACCTAGCGGTAGAACCACAACACGAGAGCGACGCCGAGCAGGACCGGATTGAAATACCAGCGTTTTTGCGACGTCAGGCGAATTAATTTCAGTCACAAATCATTTGGAAAGGGCCGCCTTAGGGTGGCCTTTTATGTTTTAATATCAGCACCTTAGTGTGGCATAGGCAGGGTTCTGCCGATATGTAACAGCGATGTTTCAGTCCGTTACAAAGATTGTGTTGTGACCCGTGGGTTGCTCCCTTACCTCATTTAGCAAGAAAGCCCGCTGCGGGCGATGAAACAGACACTAGAGGCTGAACTTGCAAAATACTCTAAAAACATCTGTTGTATTTGAAGGAACCGGGCTGCACAGTGGTGCTCCGGTCCGTATGGTTTTGCACGCAGCTGCCGCCAATCACGGTATCTGGTTTCGCCGCACCGACATCCATCTTGGGGATGCCATGGTTCCGGCGATCTGGGACGCGGTGGACCGCAC
>JBLHMP010000127.1:0-7416 GCA_047623555.1 Granulosicoccus sp. | reverse complement strand
TATGGTGGGGGAGGGTGGGTGACACCCCCCGCTTGAGGGGGAGCCGCGTGGGTTTTCACCCACCCTACACCCAAGGTTGGCGAGGCACTTTTATGCCTCGCCGTTGGGCATTAACCGTAACGGTAAGGGCGACCTGCCTTGACCATATCCGCGTTGTATTTCTTGAAGATGTCAACAACCCGGCGTTTGGTATCGGATTCAACTGCGATCTCTTCCCAGAACACATGGGCTGCGTCCTCAACAGTCTGCCACTCATCATCAGGGATCGTGGTCAGTTCCATTTTCGGACCATTGACCCGCAAAGCGGCCTCACCGCCCCAATACCACCACTGACGATAGTAATGTGACTGGTCACAGCAGACCCGGAACAGGGTCTGCAGATCCTCGGGTAGTTCGTTCCAACGATCCATGTTGGCAAAGAACGACCCGGCCCATGCGCCCGAGATGTTGTTGGTCAGGAAATAGTTGGTCACGTCTGCCCAACCCACAGTGTAATCCTCGGTGATGCCGGACCATGCAATACCGTCAAGCTCGCCTGTCTGTACCGCCACTTCGATGTCTTCCCATGGCAATGTTACCGGAATGACGCCAAATTGGGTCAGGAAACGACCCGCCGTCGGAAAGGTAAAGACGCGCTTGCCCTTAAGGTCGGCAAGCGACCGGATCGGGTCTTTGGTGGCGAAATGGCAAGGATCCCAAGATCCAGCCGAGATATGTTTAACGCCAACTTTGGAATACTCTTCGTCCCAGATTTCGTTCAGACCATATTGGTTGAACAGCACTGGAATATCCAGAGAATAGCGCGATGCAAACGGGAAATAGCCGCCAAATACAGTGACTTCGGTGGGCGACGCCATGCTGTCATCATCCGACTGCACCGCATCAATAGTGCCGCGTTGCATGGCGCGGAACAATTCACCTGTTGGCACCAACTGGTCCGCGAAGAACAGTTCGATCTGCATCCGGTCGCCAGCGATTTTGTTGAACATGTCAATCGCAGGTTTCACAACATGCTCACCCAATGCTGATCCGGCATAGGTTTGCATCCGCCATTTGATCGTCGATTGCGCCAAAGCAGGCGTGGCCAAAGCCGCTGCTGGGGCGATGGTTGCCGCCCCCTGAATAAATTTACGTCTGGTAGTCATTTGTCGTCTCCTTGCTAAATTTCCGGCCCTTTTACAGAGCTCTTATTCAGGGTTATTTTCCGTACACATAGTCAGGTAGCCACAGGGCAATCTGCGGGAACACCATCACCAGAACCAGCGCCAGCACCATCACCAAAGCAAATGGGATGATCGACAGATAGATATCACGCAGGCCAATTTCCGGCGGTGCCATCGCCCGCATCAAAAACAGGTTATAACCAAACGGCGGCGTCATATAGGCGATTTGTGTAGTAATCGTATACAGCACGCCGTACCAGATCAGATCGAAACCAAGATGCCCGACCAGCGGCACATAAAGCGGCGCCACAATGACCAGCATCGCCGTATCATCCAGAAACGTGCCCATCACGAGAAAGCTCAGCTGCATCAGGATCAGGATGGTCCAGGGGCTCAGGCCCAGCTGTTCGGTGAACAGATCGCTAATCACCTTGACGGCGCCGAGACCATCAAAGATCGCACCAAAGCCCAAAGCTGCCAGAATGATCCACATAAACATACATGATATCGCCATGGTCTGGCGGACTGATACCTCAAACACGTCGCGGGTCATCCGCCCCTTTAGGATCGCCGCGACAAACGCCGTCATCGCGCCAATCGCCGAGCTTTCGACAAGCGAGGTCCAGCCATTCAGAAACGGCACCATCATCGCGCCAAAGATCACCAGTGGCAGGATACCGGCGCGCAGCAGCCGCAGCTTTTCGCGCATCGGTACATTGCGCTCAGCTTCTGGCAACACCGGGCCAAGTTCGGGTTGAATACGGCAGCGCACATAGATGTAGATGATGAACATTGTCGCCATCATCAGCCCCGGGATCGCCCCCGCCAGCCACAATTGCCCCACCGGTTGGCGTGCAATCATCGCGTACAGCACCAGTACCACAGAGGGCGGCACGAGAATGCCGAGACTGGAGCCGGCCTGAATGACACCGGTCACCATGATTTTGTCATAGCCCCGGCGCAAAAGTTCCGGCAACGCAATCGTTGCGCCAATCGCCATACCCGCCACCGACAGCCCGTTCATCGCCGAAATCAACACCATCAGGCCAATGGTGCCAATCGCCAGACCGCCACGCACCGGGCCCATCCAAACGTGGAACATTTTATACAAATCATCGGCAATTTTGGATTCCGACAGCACGTAGCCCATGAAAATAAACATCGGCAGCGTCAGCAGCGGGTACCATTTCATCAACTTCATCGCGGCGGCAAACGGGATATCTACGCCGCCAGTACCCCATAGCATCACGCCGGCAAAGGCGCCGACAAAGCCGATGGCACCAAACACCCGCTGGCCGGTCAACAGCATCAGCATCATCGAGCTGAACATCAAAAGGGCGATCATTTCATAGGGCATTTACAGATCCTCGCCACGAATACGGCCAATATCGCGCAATAATTCCGCAATCGCCTGCAATAACATCAGGGTAACGCCGATGCACAACATGGATTTGACCGGCCACATGAATGGGCGCCACGCGGTCGACGACCGCTCCATATGGCCCAACATGCCACGGGCGGCGTCTATACCTTGGGTGATGAAGGTCACGAATAAATCCCAGAAAAACGCAAACGGTTCCATGCCGAAATAGCCAAGCGAATAGGCGGTCGACCCAACAGCGCCGTACAAAAGCACGCCCAAATAGAACATTAGGAAAAGCACGGTAAAGGCGTCGATCCAAGCCTTGGTTTTCACCGACCAACCGCCGTAAAACAGGTCCATCCGCACGTTTGAGCCGAGCTGGATCGAATACGGCCCGCCCAGGATATAATAGGCAACCATGACAAATTGCGCGGTTTCCAGTGTCCACAGCGAGGGCGTGAAGAACGTTTTTGAAACTGAAGACCAGACCATCACGCCAACAAGTGCAAAGATCAGATACATCGCAATACGACCGACGAAACGGTTCAGCGCATCCACCGTATGGATATAAATCAACGCAACTTTAGGCATGTGGCGCGTCCTCATATTCTTGGGCAAGCGTGGTTAACGCTGGCCGTAACAGGGCCAGGATTTCCGCCGTCATTGCGGCCTCATCCGTGGGCGTACGCACCAAATCGTTACGAATTTCGATCATCACATTGGCCAGTCCGTTGGCGATCCCGTGTAGCTTTAGCGAATGGGTGACACCGTCCTGCGGGCCATAAGGTTCGTTTCGTTCGACCCTGCGACCCGGCAAATCAACGGCAAGCATGGCGTCGGCCAAACGTGTGTCAATGTCATGCAGTATGCCAATTTCAACGGCCCTGGGTTTGCCGAAATAGATCGGCGTGAAACTATGAATGGTGACAATGGCTGAACCCTGACCACGGTGTTTGCGCGCCGCCAAAACATCCGAAACTGCCGCGCAAAAGGGCCGGTAGATCGTTGCGGTTCGGTTCTGCTTCTGTGCATCACTCAGGTTGTTATTTCCTGGAATATCAAACACTTCGGATCGGGCTGGCATAGCGCTTTCCGCCTCAGGCGGACGATTGCAATCATACAGCAGGCGCGATACAGTTCCGGCCACCAAAGGTGAATCCAACGCGACCGACAACCCCATCGCCACCGCCAATGCGCTCGGATCCCAGGCAACATGGCTTTGCTGAACTGCCGCCTCTAATCCCAACCCACCAAACGCAGCGGGGATGTGGTTTGCAGCATGTTCACACACCAAAACCACCGGCCCTGCCCCGTCGGCATTGTGGATTTCGACCGGGGATCCGGACCAGGTTTCTGTGGCTGATGACATGAATGAATTTCCTTGCTGTAATAATCCTTTCAATTTCTGCGTTCTCTGTCAATATATTTTCACGTTATTCCTCCGCGACCAATCGCGAGGCTGCAAATAACCCCTCACAGCCCAAATACCGGGCACTGGCGACAGGAAAATTTGGTGCCCAACTCATCCAAAACCGTGCGCGAACTGATCCGCGAGCATTCTGATTCTCTGACCCAATCGGAACGCAAACTGTGTAATGCATTGCTGGCGAATTACCCAGCGGCGGGGCTGGCTTCGATCACCACCTTTGCACAAGAGGCCGGAGTGTCGACGCCAACAGCGGCGCGGATGGTGCAAAAGCTGGGGTTCAAAGGCTTTCCGCAATTCCATCAGGCCCTGCGCCAAGAGATCGAAGCCAAACTGTCAGGCCCAACCCAACGCCGGGAAAATTGGGCCACCGAGGCGCCGGATGATCATATTCTTAACCGGTTTGGTGATGCGGTGATGGGCAATCTTGGCCATACTTTTGCCAATATCGACACCGACAGTTTTAATGCGGCAGTGCGGCAGTTGGCTGACACCGATACCCAGCTTTATGTCGTTGGCGGCCGCATCACCCGGGCGTTGGCCGATTACGCGTTCACCCATTTTCAGGCGATCCGACCGAAGGTGACGCATATGACGTCCTCCTCGGCCACATGGCCGCATTACGTGCTCGATATGAAACCCGGCGACAGCCTGCTGATGTTCGACGTGCGCCGCTATGAAACCAACCTGCATCGGCTGGCAGAACTGGCGGCGGAACGTGGGGTAAAGGTGGTCTTGATCACCGATCAATGGGGCTCGCCCGCGGCGCGGATTGCGGCGCAAACCTTTCATTGCTGGGTCGAAGTCCCGTCGGCGTGGGATTCCAACATCTCGACCATGATGTTGCTTGAGGCGCTGATTGCAGCGACGCAGGAACAAAGCTGGCCGCAAACCAAAGACCGCTATGATCGGCTGGATGAACTGTTCGACATGACGCGGTTGTTCCGAAAATTCACCTAAACACAAACACCCTCAGGGCTGGCGTAGGGTGGGTGAAAACCCACGCTTGGCTTGGATGGCTGATGTGCGCAAACGAAAGGCGAGTTTCGCCGCCTCTCGCTGGGTCTGAAAGTCTGAGCGCCAAATCAGCGGTTCAGGAACTCCATTTCATATTTGTCCTCAACATCTGGCAACGGATGCTCTTCGTGCAGGGATTTGACGATGCCGTAGATCATAAACAACAAGATCACAGCAATCGGCAGACCCCAAAAGATGCGGAATTTGACTGGAGGGTGCTCATCGCCCATCGACAACATTGCGCACATTACCAACGTGCCGGAGGCCGACGATGTTACAAACCACGAGATCAACAAAATGGTGATCAGAACAGTGATCGGATAGGTCGACCAAGTGTATCCAAAGCCTGCAACGGTCTGAAACACCCCAGATGCATAGTCATTGTTAACGGCCTCCACCACTCCGGCGTTATAGAACAGATCGACCCCCGCAGTGGCGCCTCCGAGCACGCCCATCCACAGCATCACAACCGAGGTCGGGATCAGCAAAACGCAATAGCAGAGCTGGCGAATCGTACGTCCTTTGGACATCCGTGCGATGAACAGGCCAACAAACGGACACCAGGCAATCCACCAACCTCAATAAAAGATCGCCCACCAGCTTTGCCATTGATTGTCAGGCTCGCCGTTGATCCAAAAGCCCATCGGAATGACGTTCCACAGGTATTCCCCAAAGCCCGAAATCGTGATGCCCAACAAGAATGCCGTCGGCCCAAGGATGATGAAAAGCAGCAATAATCCGATGCTGGCCATAACATTCGCCTCGAACAATATCCGCACGCCTTTACCCACCCCCGACGCAGCCGAGGCCGTGCCAAGACAGGTGATAACCCCCACAAGGATCAACTGGTTCGTCTGGGTGTTCTCCATCCAGCCAAGATTTCCCAACCCCGCAGCGATTGGCGTCACCCCAAGACCCAGCGACGTTGCCAGCCCAAAGATCGTGCCAACACCCCGATCAGATCCACCAGATGCCCCCAAGGGCCATAGATGCGTTCCTTGAGTACCGGATAAAGCGCTGAGCGCAATGTCAGCGGCAGGTCGTGCCGATACGAAAAATAGGCCAGACTAAGCCCGACCAACACATAAAGCGCCCAGCCGTGAAATCCCCAATGGAAATTGGTGATCGTCATCGCATTTACCACAGCATTCACCGATCCCGGTTCTAGTCCTGCCCGCGTCAAAAACGGATTGCCCTGCATATGGAACATCGGTTCTGCAACGCCCCAATAGATCAGCCCCGACCCAAGACCGGCACTAAACAACATGCAAATTCATGAAAAGGTTGAGAAATCAGGCTCGTCGTCGTCCTTGCCCAGTTTCACATCGCCAAACCGGCTGATCATCAACCAGAGCACAAAAAACAATGCCGTGTTGACAACCAGCACAGAAAACCAGTCCAGACTGCCGCTGGCGAAAATGGCGCTTGATGAGTCAACATCACACACTGTAAAAAAGACCAAACCAACAATCATTACCATCGACGCGATACTCACAAATGGGTTCATGCAGCGAAAGATTTCAGACTTTGCAACAAGATTGTCAGGTCGTTTTTAGGTTCAATACTCATCTTAATACCTCTTTATCCTGTTACCGGTTTAACGGGTTGCACCTACAGCGCCCTGGCGCGCAGTGACGGCCCTCCACGACTGAAATGCGTCTTTCAGGCGGGCATGATTGGCCGCCCACCATTGCGCATCCGACAGTATAAAAAGAGTGTCGTCATAGGCCGGACCATTGGGAATTTGCGCCAAAACTTCGTCTGACAACAAAGCCACCAAAGGTTTTCGCGTTGGACCATTAGGCAGATATCCAACCATGTCGGCCAATGCGGTTGAGCTGCTGGCAAAGCGAATAAAGTTAATCGCCTCGTCTTTGTATTGGCTGCCATTGGGAATGCCAAAAAGGTCGAGCTCGATCACGCGGCCATCCATGTTGACGGTGAAATCTGCGCCCTGCTCCATCGACGCGGTTGCGTCGGCAATGGGCCGAGGCTGTGTGGAAACGCATTTGATTGCGTGTTTTGTGTCTCTGCTTTTCCGTCTATGGCGTTTTTCTATTCCAAGAGCGCCATTTGTCCGCAATGGGGTCCTGTTTGGCCGAGCTGGCGCTTTGATAGGGGGTTCTGCCCGACAATTAACGTTGTTTGGTTCAATTACACCCTCAACGCGGCCATCAAAGGGGCAATCCCGATGATTTTGAGGACTCGCTTGAAATTGTAAGCTAGGACATGCCGACTCATCTCGGCGGCGACCTTTTTTCGTGTTCTGGTCAGGAAATGGGTGTACCCCATCCAAGCCTTCAATGTTCCAAAGGGATGTTCAACGGTTGATCTGCGGATCCGCATGGCGTCAGGTTTTTCTTCCAACCTGCGCTCGATATCACCCAGTACGTCTTCTTGTTCCCAACGTCGGATGCGGCGCAGTTTCTCTGTCGTGCAGCGCGGCT
>JBLHMP010000126.1:0-7446 GCA_047623555.1 Granulosicoccus sp. | reverse complement strand
CATTTTACGCCGCATCATCAGGCTCGCCCCTGCGACCCAATCAACCTGGGTGTCCTGTTTAGGGATTGGCAAGGCGACGATTGAATCCTTTAGCAAACGCGAAAATACTCCGGTGCGCGCGGCGGCCTCAAACTCTCCGGCGATGCTGGGAAAACGAAAGGCGGTTTGATGTGGCTCGGTGTCGACACCCTGAACGTAACCGCCGACCATGCCGGTATTGGGATTGGCCTCCAGAAAATCCGATAGCACCCGGATTGCACCGGGTTCCGGCCATGCATCCGAATTTAGGATATAGACGAAATCAGGCGTCTCGCCATTGGATAAACCACCGCGGATTGCCAGGTTATTGCCGGCCCCAAATCCGCCATTTAGGCAGCTTTGCACAATCCGAACATGCCCGTCCTTATCCCAACCGTTTGCAGCAATGGCCTGAGACAGCAATTCCAATGAATCATCCTCTGAGTGATTGTCGACAATGACAATTTCACCCGAAAGTCCGGCCATTTCACGCACTGCTGCTTTGGTCGCTTTTAGCGTCAGTTCCGGTGTCCGAAAATTTAGAATAATCGTCAGAATTGTTGAGCCAGTCATGTGTTTCCCCTATTCGGCCGCCGTCACGGTAAGGCAATCCGCCGAAGTATCTGATGACGGTAAATTCTGGCCTATTCCAGCCAAATTTGTGGCCTCTTTTAGCCGTACTGCCAGGACGCTGACATTGGGGATCAGAACCATGCTGTCGTGATCCCCCGGAACCTCGATCACCTGGGTGCGCGGCGCCCAGATCGTCCAGTCATTATCATCAAACACATATTCCCGCGCCGCACTGACCCAACGGTTTGCCGAGACTTTCCAATGTTTGTCCAGCGGCGGGCGGAACAAAACCAACGGTCCATCCCAAGGTTTCAGGTCATAGTGTTCAACTGCATTACGGAACGCGGCCTCGATTCCGGCATTGTTGAATTCTGGCGCGGCGCTGGTTGTGGCAGGCCTGTCCGCGCGCTTTTCCATCTCCCAGCGCAGGCGATTACCGGCCCATTCCCCGAGATAGGAAAACCCTTTGCTGCGCAATTCATGCAGCTTAATCAGCGCTTTGTCCTGTTTTCTAAGGGCGGGGCGTACCGGCAAAGGCGTGTCCAGCATCGCCAGTAATGCCACCTGTTCTCCGTCGGCTTCGAGCTGGCGCACCATTTCATAGGCCGTCACCCCACCGCCGGAGAATCCACCAAGCAGATAGGGGCCATGGGGCTGAACGCTGCGCAATTCGACTATATATCCGGCGGCGGCGGCCTCGATCGTTTGGTGCGGCTCATCATCGCCAATCAACCCGCGCGCCTGCAAACCATATACCGGGCGATCCTGCCCGAGCATCAACGCCAAATGGCGCAGGTTCAGCACATTGCCAAACATCCCTGCCACCAGGAAAAACGGCGTTTTGGTGCTTCCAGATCCGTGATGCAACGTCACCAGATAGCTGTGGATTTTGGCTGGCTCTTTCGGCTCGGTCGCGTTGCCCGCCACAATCCCGGTCCGCGCCGCTATCAGCTCGGCGCATTTGGCAACTGTTGGGGCCTCAAACAGCACCGAAATCGGGAATTCCACGTCATAGGCGCGGCTGATCTGTGCAAACAACCGCACAGCGATCAGCGAATGGCCGCCAAGGTCGAAAAAGCTGTCATCAACGCCAACCTGACTGACCCCCAGCAGGTTTTGCCAGAACCCGGCAAGCGTCTGTTCGATGTCATTGCGCGGTGCCAGATAATCGCTCTCAAGGTCGGGACGGTCAAAGGACTGCCCGGCATCCGATGTCGGCGCTGTCACGTGATTGGTCTGGGCAATCAACCCGTTTAGATCAAGCGATGACACAATCACCTGCGCCTCGCCCAATGCCAAGGCACGGCGCAATGCATCGGGGCCTTGATCGGCAGAAATACCCTGCGAGATGTTGTGAAACAGCCGCTGTTCCTCGGCTGAGAGCGCGGCCGAATTGGCTGTGGGCAGCCCAAGCTGCGCCGCATCCGCGTCGAGCCTGTCAGGGTCTGCGAAATTCAGTGCCTCGGTCATGCGCTTCATCTGAAAGCCGTGGATGTCGACGCAGACGCGGCCTTCTGGCGTGGTTAGCGTGATGTCAAACGTCGCAAACCCATCGGGGGTATCGGGCAATAGGCGCACCCAACTGCGAATTTCTGCGGGTAGGGCGCCATAAACGCGGATGGATTTATAGGACATAGGCACCCAAAGGTGACGGCCCTCATAGCCATTAATCAGCGGCATTGCCCAGCCGGTCGCCAGATCAAACAGTCCCGGGTGCAGGATGTAACCGTCCGCCAGATCATCGCGGAATGCGGTTGGTAGGGTGAGGTTTGCCAGCCCTTCGCCCTTGCCCATCGCGGTTTGGGTCAGCACATGCCAGCGCGGACCAAAGGCCAGATGCGCCTCTTGCGGGCTTTTCAGCCGCTCGGCACCAGCGGTTTCAACCTTGGGGCACCGGGCTCGGATGGCGTCGATGTCCAATTGGTCCTGAGGTTCGCCAGATTGCGGCAGCAGCACCAAATTGGCCTGCGCGTTCAATTGATAACCGGGCATGCCCGACACGCTGACGGCGCTGTGAACGGTAAAGGCATAGCCCTCGGGCGTGGTTTCCAGCCGGACAATGACGTCCTTGGTTTTACCATCGTCCACATGCAGCGGGCGAAAGAAATAGAGGTCGCAGATATCAAACGACGTTTCAACACCATGCGCTTTTAATGCTTCGGCGGCCAGTTCGGCAAACCCGGTGCCGGGCAGCAAGGCCTGACCTGACGCGGTGCGGTGTTCATCCAAAACCCAATCGGACCCTGCCGAATACGAGGCGTGGAAAATGCGGTTGCCCTGCGCGTCAAATCCGGCCTTTTGCAACAACGGCATGGCGGTGTCTGTGTCGTCATTCTGGCCGCCCTGGCGGGCGTCCATGGCATCTGCGGCCATGCCAACGTCGCTCCAAACGCCCCAATTTATTGCGCACACCCGGGTGGCATCGCCTTTGCGCGATTTGGCATAGGCGTTCAGATATTCATTGGCCGCGACATAGTCGATCTGACCGGCCGGCCGCGTCACCGTGGACGAGGATGAGAACAGCACCAACAGGTCAAGTTCGCCATCCGGGAACAGCGAATCCAACACCCGCAAGCCGTTGATTTTCGGGGCAAAGACCTGCTGCACATCAGCGACCGATTTACCCAACATTGGCGCATCATTGATTGCACCGGCGGCATGGATCACACCGTTCAACGCGCCAAAGCGCTGTTTGGTTGCGGCCACAGCCTTGGCCATCTGGTCGCCATTACAGACGTCCGCCGTGGCAACCATGACAGTGCCGCCCAGCGTTTTAAGCTTTTGCACGATTTGGGTGCGGCGTGGCGTTGGCTCGGCGGCGCTGCGGGTCAGCAGCACCACATTGGCGTTGAAGTTTTGCAAAAGATCGGCGGCGACGGCCAATCCTATGCCGCCAAACCCACCGGTAATCAAATAGGTGCCACCCGCGACATAGGCCGGGGTGTCGCCAGTGTCGGGCAGATCAACCTGCCTATAGTTTTGTTCATAACGCCGCTCGCCGCGCCATGCGGCAACGGTGTTGGCAGGCTCGGCCAACAGCTCTTCGAGGAGGTGATTGGTCAGGGTCTCACTGGCCAGATCGTCGCCATTCGTGTTGCCCCGCAGGCGCGCCATTACGCCCTTGGCCTTGGCCCGTTGTGGCAGCTCGATATCCAACGTTGAAAAACTCAGCCCGGGCATTTCGTGCGGAACCACACCGGCAGGGCCGGAAATTATCGCCTTTTCGGGATAGGGCAGCGGTTCATCGCGATGCTGCGCCGCGCCGTTTGTCACCACAGTGACATGCACTGGATCGGCCAAATCCCCAGCGCCCAATGCTTGTGATAATGCCATCAGGCTAAAGAAGCCCTGCTCTAGATTGCGGTCAAAAAAACTGCTGCCGGGGCGAAAACCTTCGTGGTCCGTAAGCAACCAGAAATGGCCGATCCGCGCCGGGCTGCGGCCTGAATCGGTGAGGTCCGCCAACAGGCTATCATATCCGGCGCGCCCCTGTTCTGGCGACAGAATATAGCGGTCGTCGGGCAGTTTTGCGTAGGTGTCACCGGGGGTTACACGCGAAACGTTGTGACCTGCCGCGATCAAACGCGCACATAAAGCGGCGGCAATACCGGCATCATCCTCAAAGATCAGCCAGTTTTGCGCTGTGGCCGCATCCAGATCAAACTCAACATCGACATCACAGTCGGCAAACCGGGGCCGCCATGCCGCTCGGTAGCCCCAAGCGGTGATATCGTCGTTGCGCATCAGCGGTGCGGGCGCGGTATCCTGCGCCGCCTGAACGCCCGGTTCGATGAAATAACGGCTGCGCTGGAATGCATAGGTCGGCAGGGGTAGGCGATGGCGTT
Organism: Granulosicoccus sp.; assembly: GCA_047623555.1. Taxonomy (GTDB): domain Bacteria; phylum Pseudomonadota; class Alphaproteobacteria; order Rhodobacterales; family Rhodobacteraceae; genus NORP181. The sequence goes on along the minus strand of JBLHMP010000126.1, from coordinate 3,010 downwards.
TGGCCTCGCCCCAAATCTGGTCCCAATCGGCCTCAACTCCGGTGGCCCAGAACTGACCAATCACGCCCATAAAATAGACGTCGTCGGCAATCTCCTGATCAGGATGGCGCAGGCTGGACAACACCTGGGCGGGGGCGACACTGCCGCTCATCTGGGTCAGAGAGCTGAGCGCTTTGCCAGGCCCGACCTCAAGGTAAACCCGCTTTGGCCCAGCCGACAACGTGGCGATGCAATCGGCGAACATAACCGTGTTGCGCAACTGGCCAACCCAATACTCCGGATCAGTGGCCTGTTCATCGGTCAGGTAAACACCGGTGCGGTTTGACATCACCGGCATATCCGGCGTTTGCAGGCTGATCTGGCGCAGGAAGGCGCCGAACTCTGCCAGGATCGGGTCGAGCATCCGGGAATGCGCCGCAATATCAATTGGTACCCGCTGATGGTCGATGTCGCGGGCGGTGAGCGTTTTTGCGAGCGTATCAAGGGCATCCTGTGGCCCGGACACAGCTGACAATTCCGGCGCGTTGACGCTGGCAATGTCCAGATCATCGCCCATCAGATCGCGCAATTCTGCGACCGGCAATGATACGCTTAGCATGCCACTCGCAGGCACCGTGTCAAACAATTGGCCACGTAGCAGCACCAGGTCGATGCAATCCTCAAACGACAGAACCCCGGCCAGACAGGCGGCAGTATTCTCGCCCATGCTGTGCCCAACAAGGGCCGCAGGGCGCACGCCCCAGGACAGCCAAAGCTGCGCCAGCGCGTATTCAACAATCATGATCAGCGGCAACTGAACCGATGGCCTTTTCAGCGTTTCGCGGGCGGCGTCTTTATTGGCGGCATCGGGCATCCAAACCGCGCGCAGATCGAAATCTAACTTGGGTTGCAGATAGTCCAGCCCGCGATCCATCCATTCGGCAAACGCCGGTTCGGTCTCATACAGATCGCGTGCCATGTCGGGATATTGCGCGCCGCCACCGGGGAACATGAACACGACCTCGGGGCTGTCGCCCAGCCGGTCATGGCTGAACACCCGGCGCGGATTTGCGTTTTCCAACAACTCGGCAGCCTGCAGGGCCGACTCGGCGACCAGCACCCGGCGTTTGTCAAAACCACGCCGCCCGTTTTTCAGGGTAAAGGCGACATCCGCCAACGACAGATCAGGGTTGGCGCGCAGATGCGCCGCCAGTGCTTTGCTATTGGCGTCCAGCGCGGCTTTGGTGCGGCCAGACAGGCACAGCACATGAAACGGAAAATCGGACTCGTCGGATGCGCTGCGCATGGGGGCTTCCTCAAGAACCGTATGGGCATTGGTGCCGCCAACGCCCAACGCATTCACACCGGCCCGGCGTGGGCCTTTATGCGAGGTCCAGTCACGCAAAGTATCGTTTACTTTGAACGGGCTACCGGCAAAATCAATGGCCGGGTTTGGTGTCTCATAGCCCAGCGATGGCGGGATTTTTTTGTGATGCAATGCCAGCGTTGTCTTGATCAAACCAACCACACCGGCGGCCGTGTCCAGATGGCCGATATTGGTTTTCACCGAGCCAATGCGACAATACTCGCTGTCTTTGGTCGATTGACGAAACGCCTCGGTCAGGGCCAAAATCTCAATCGGGTCGCCCAGATAGGTGCCGGTGCCGTGGCATTCGACGTAATCCACCGTGTCCGCCGCAACATTGGCCGCCTGCAATGCCATTTCAATTGCCGCCGCCTGACCATCCACCGAGGGCGCCAGATACCCGGCCTTGGCCGCGCCATCATTGTTGACCGCACTGCCTTTGATAACGGCCCAGATATGATCGCCATCCGCCACCGCATCCTCAAGCCGGCGCAGCACCACCGTGCCGGCCCCACTGCCAAACACAGTGCCTTGGGCGCGGTGATCAAAGGCGTGGCAATGACCATCCGGCGATAACACTTCGTTCTCTTTGTACAGATAGCCACGGCCCTGTTGCATATCGATGGTGACACCTCCGGCCAGCGCCATCGCAGATTCGCCACTGCGCAGCGCCTGACAGGCGTAATGCACCGCAACCAACGACGTCGAACAGGCGGTTTGCAAATTGATGCTTGGGCCTTTTAGGTCAAACACATGGCTGACCCGTGTGGACATGAAATCCTTGTCATTGCCGGTATGGCGCAGCAGGAACATACCCACATCATCGACCAGCCCCGGATTAGAGCAGATGTTGAAATAGAAATAACTGCCCATGCCACAGCCGGCATAGACGCCAATTGGCCCGTCGATGGTTTCAGGCGGATGCCCGGCGGATTCCATCGCCTCCCATGCCACCTCTAGGAACTTGCGGTGTTGCGGGTCCAGGATGGCGGCCTCTTTTGGGCTGAACCCAAAGAAATCCGCGTCAAACATATCAAAACCGTCCAACACAGCCGCTGCCCGGACATAGTTTTCCTGCTGGATCAGCTCAGGGCGTTCCCCGGCTGCAAGCAACGCAGCCTCGTCCAGCGGGCGAATGGATTCGACACCACCCCGCAAGTTATTCCAGAATTCATCCGGTGACTGGGCACCGGGCACGGTGACAGACATGCCAACAATGGCAATGTCTCCGTCATAAGGTGCTGAATTATGCATTGCTTTCATGGTCCGTCCAACGATTACACCGACTATTCAGTTCACAATTTATTCAATTCACGACGCCGTAAAAATTAGTCACGTCATGCAGGCAGCAAACTTAGCTCTTGTTACTATAGGCCATTTTATGCTGATGAGCATGTATTTCTAGACAAAACCGGTGTGACTAAATCGGATTCATCGCCTCCATTCAAAACAATATTGAAGCTCGCGACCAATCGTTTCCAGTTTGTCCGCAATCAGCCGAGGCTGTGTGGAAACGCATTTGATTGCGTGTTTTGTGTCTCTGCTTTTCCGTCTATGGCGTTTTTCCATTCCAGGAGCGTGATTTGTCCGCAATGGGGTCCTGTTTGGCCGAGCTGGCGCTTTGATAGGGGGTTCTGCCCGACAATTAACGTTGTTTGGTTCAAT
>JBLHMP010000125.1:0-7733 GCA_047623555.1 Granulosicoccus sp. | reverse complement strand
TGGCGGGCTGCTCGCAAGCCTGAGCACGCAGCAATTGATGTCTTGATGCCGCTTTGGTCACGTCAAAAGCGGCATCAAGCCCCGGATGGAACGCAAAAAGCCCCGGCGATATGCTGCCGGGGCCTTTGGTGGTTTTCTGTTGTGTCGGGCTCTGGCGCTTTTGGCTCAGACAAAATCCGGGCGCAGACCCTCATAGACCGGACGGCCATCAGACGACGTAGGACGAATGCCTTCTACCGGGTTAAAGAACGCGTGATACGTCGTCGCCAACCCTTTGTCGTCCATGCCGATGATGTTGGGGACAACAACCACGCGAATGCGTGTTCCGCTGACGAGTCACGCCTTAGCACATCAAACAATGGCAGGTGTGATTGTCGATCGGCTCTGCATCCGACCAGGTGTGGACGTGATCGCATCCGCCGCTGTGTTTGTGTTTGCCTGCCGGGTTGGCCACTATTGCCCCGGCTATTTTGCCAGAAATCAGGCCAAGAAGGTTGCCGTCTTCTTCGCCACAGCAATGAAAGAAACTGGCCCAACCGACGAAAACCGCCCAAATCAGAATATACGGGCTTCCCATCGTTATCGCCGCTCAGGCCGCTATGCCACCCATTACGCCAATGACGATAGCCAATGCTGTTACAAGACCCATCTTTGCCCTCCAAATAACTGTACGACATGCGCCGTTTGGCACATATTTCCGTTTTTGATTATGTCCAATCAGCTGTTACACAGTCAGAAACACCATCGGGGACTCGTCAATAACACTTAGGGATCGGTCTGTTTTGCAGCCTTGAATCGGCAGGCAGGCGCGCGCGCACTCGTGTCATAATATGTTGGAAAATATGGAAAATGGTGGAAACCAAGGGGTTGGAAAACGGGTCACTTGATCCTACCCTAGGACATGAAACAGGGAGAAAATCATGAAATTCATATGGATGGGGCATGCCAGCTTTCGCTTGGAAATCGCGGATTTGGTGCTGCTGATTGACCCGTGGCTGACCGGAAATCCGGTTCTGGCAGAGGATCAACATGAGGCAGCCGTTAAAGGCGCGACGCATATTTTGATGACCCACGCGCATTTTGATCATGCGGTGGATGCGGTGTCATTGTCCAAAAAACTGGGTGTGCCGGTGGTTGGGCAATATGACCTGATGGGGCACTGGGGCGAAGTTGAAGGCATCGAAACCGTTGGCTTTAACAAAGGTGGCACGGTGGATTTGGGTGGTGTTAAGGTGAGCATGGTCAATGCCGAACATTCGTCCACCTTTGCCACCGAAAAAGGTCCGCGCACGGGGGGCAGTGAATGTGGGTTTATCATCGAGGCCGAAGGTAAGACGGTCTATATTAGCGGTGATACCGATATTATGGCCGATATGGATTGGATCGGGGATTATTATAAGCCCGATATCGGCGTGTTATGTGCCGGGGGCCATTTCACCATGGGAATGAAAGGTGCGGCCTATGCGGCAAAGCGCTATTTCAACTTTTCAACGGTGATCCCGTGTCATTACCGGACGTTTCCGATTTTGGAGCAATCGGCTGAGGTGTTGGTTGCAGGTCTACCGGGCGTCAATGTGATTGAGCCTGAGGTAATGCAGGCGATTGAGCTTTGAGCGTGATTTAATTCAAAGGCGGCGGGCCAGACGGCCCGCAATTATTTTTGTTTGTTTTCCGGTCCCGACAAAATGGTGTTCAAACCGATGGCGGACCTAAGCGGGTTCAAGTTTCCCAAGGTTTTGGAAAAAGCATCCAACATTTCCGTCAAATTTGAAATCTAGTGTACCTTGCTTATAGCGCCGCGATTTCTTGAGCTTTTTCACGTCATAGAACGTTGCGCAAACTTTGACCTCCACGTCGTTTATAATTTGAAAATCGTAACGCACTTCGGTTTTGGGATCAGACAGAAAACCTTTGCCAATTCTTTGATTGCACACTGCCTGAAATTCAACGTTGCTAAGCTCGGAGGGTATTTTGTTTGGGGTTTCACAATTTATAGTCCTAGCTATTTGTCCCAGATCGATCAGGCGCGTCTGGTCATATTTTTCATTTCTGGCGCTTTTTGGGCTGCCGACAACCAGCAGGCCAGCAACCAACGCACCGCACAGCAGACAAAATACGCCAAGAGCCAACACCCTGTTCACTGTTGATCTCTGCGTCGGATATCAGAGAGATAATAGAGGGAAATCCCTCCGACTACCGCCGCCACGGTAAGCGCTTTGAGCAGGAATTGCAGGGTAAGGTCCCCATCCAGAAGGCTGTAAATCACGTATACAAGATCGCCAAGCAAGAGGAGCAGTGACCACAAGCACGGCAATTGCCCATCTAGCGGTATCTGTCCTCCAGTGTTTGAAATCCGCGGCGTCAAGCATCCAATCAATCAGATAATAAAGCAGGACCACCAAATAACTTGCGCCAAACATCAAGGCATAGACAAAGAAATCCCGTGCGGTGACCACGGCCTGCGGGCGTGGAGCCGGCGACACAAAGTTGCTTTCGGACCAGGCTGACAAGGCCTCATCTATTTCTGAGGGCGACCAACCGGTGGTGTTTAGCGCGATTTTGATATCGGGCCGGGTTTGCCGGACAGCAAAGCGTCGCGAACGAATTCGCGGCAGCCTTGTTTGCTCGACATGATCTAGCCTTTTTTTCTGGCCACTAATCTTTTGGCCTCAAAAAACTCTTTGAGCAGGGATTCGGCCTCGGCCGCGCCGATCCCATCGTAAACCTCGGGCACGTGATGTGATTGTGGGTGTGAAAACACCCGCGCACCGTGCGCTACGCCGCCTGATTTAGGATCGGAAGCGGCATAATACAGCCGAGAGATGCGCGCGGCAGCGATGGCGGCGGCGCACATGGCGCAGGGTTCCAGTGTTACATACAGGTCATAACCGATCAGGCGTTCAGACCCGACAGCGGCACAAGCGGCGCGAATTGCGAGGATTTCGGCATGTGCCGTTGGGTCATTCAGTTCACGGGTTTGATTGCCCGCCGACACGATTTTACCATCGGGCGCTATAACGACGGCACCAACAGGGACTTCGCCGCGCGTGGCGGCGGCGCGGGCCTCGGTCAGGGCCTGTTCCATATGCGATTTAAACACCATTACCCCAAGGTGCCTAACATCTCGGCCTTTCGCAAGTGACGCTGATGCGCTAAGCGCGAGGGTATGAGTAACACCCCCCCTCCCGGCGACCGTATCGCCAAGGTTCTGTCACGCGCAGGCGTAGCATCGCGGCGCGAAGCGGAACGTATGATCGAAGCCGGGCGCGTCAGCGTCAATGGCAAGAAGATCGATAGCCCGGCGCTTAATGTGACCGACAGCGATAAAATCAATATTGATGGCAAGCCGATCAAGGCCGCAGAGCCCGCCCGCCTGTGGCTATATCACAAGCCCCCCGGGCTGGTGACGACCAACAGCGACGAAAAAGGCCGCAAGACGGTTTTTGATGATTTGCCCGAGGACATGCCGCGGGTGATGACGGTTGGCCGTCTTGATCTGAACTCCGAAGGGTTGTTGCTGCTGACCAATGATGGCGGCATCAAACGCAAGCTTGAGTTGCCCAGCACCGGCTGGCTGCGCAAGTACCGCGTGCGGATCAACGGGCGACCAAGGGCTGAGAGCTTTGAGCCCCTGCGCCAAGGTCTGGTGGTTGACGGACAACGCTATCAACCGATGACCGTAACACTCGACAGCCAGAAAGGCGCTAATGCCTGGCTGACCGTCGGGTTGCGCGAAGGTAAAAACCGCGAAATCCGCAAGGCGATTGAGGATATCGGCTTTAGCGTGAACCGGTTGATCCGGGTGTCGTATGGCCCGTTCCAGTTGGGCGATCTCAAAGTCAGTGCAGTCGAGGAATTGCGCCGCAAGGTGCTACGCGATCAGTTGGGGCTGGAGCCGGAACCACAAGACCAGAAACCCGCCAGACCACAGCGCCAGCGCCCGTCAAAACCGTCAAAACCGTCAAAACCGTCAAAACCGTCAAAACTGCCAGGCCCCGGCAATCGTGGCAAGGGCGGGCCAAGGATGAGCGGTAAGCGGCGCACTTCCCCCTAGCCAGCGTGCGGTGCTTCGCCTAAATTCCAGTAATATCATCAGTGTCAGGGGCCTATTATGTCGCAAACAGGAATACAAAAGGCTGCCTATGTGGCGCTGATCGTGCTGTTGTTTGGGGTCTGTGTAGGCTGGCTTGGGGGGCTGTAAGGCATGGCGAAACGCTATGGCAGCAAATTCAGCCCCGATGAGAATCACAGCGCGTCAGAACAGCCAACATCGGGTGGCGCAGCCCGGGTTGATCCGGTTGGGACGCGGGCCAATGTTCTGTTTATCCCGGCTATTCCTCTTGTTTTCATGGCGTTTGGCGATGGCGCACTTGGCCTGACACTGGCGCTTGTTGCTGGTGGCGCGCTGACATTGGCCGCGTGGTTATTACGCGAAGGATTGCGCGCCGAGGTGGCCTATAACACGCGCAAAGTGGCGCGACGCCCGGCGTTTCCGCGCAAGATGGCCGCCAGCCTGCTGACCGGCGTCGGCGTGGCGATTGCCGCGTTCAAGACCGAAATGACAGCGGCTGACATTGCGTCTGCCGCGGGGTTGATCGCCCCAATGTTGTATGGCGTCATCGCCACCGTTCTGCATGGCGCCGCCTTTGGCATGGATCCGCTGAAAGACAAAGGCATGGAAGGCATCGACACCTTTCAACAAAACCGCGTCGCCCGTGCGGTGACCGAAGGCGAGGCCTATCTGACCGCGATGACCGACGCCATCCTAGGCGCCGGAGACCGGCAGATTGAGACCCGGGTTGAGCGGTTTCAAAGCACCGCCCGCACCCTGTTTCGCACGGTTGAGGAAGACCCGCGCGATCTGACCGGCGCGCGCAAATATTTGACGGTTTATCTGATGGGCGCACGCGACGCGACGATCAAGTTTGCCGATCTGTATGCGCGTGGCCCTGATTCGCAGGCACGCAGCGATTATCTGGCATTGCTGGATGATCTTGATCTGAACTTTGCCGCAAGAACCGAAAAAATGCTGTTGGATGACCGCAGCGATCTGAACATCGAAATTGACGTGCTGCGAGAACGGTTGCAGCGCGAAGGCGTGCGCCCCAAGTGATGCACGCGACCCCAACAGTGAGGAACCAGTATTATGTCTGACATCGTTAAGCAAAAAGCCCAGGCTGCGACCGCTGCGGTTGAAAAAATTAGTGCTGTTGTCCTCCCTGAACCCGGCACCGAGATCGTGCCGCTGAAAGAGGCGGACGCGCCCGTTAGCGCCGAAATCCGCAAACGTATGGACGAGATTGATATGTCCAGCACCGGATCAATCGTTTCGTTTGGCTCGGGCGCACAGGCTGAATTGCAGGTGATTTCGCAGGCCATGCTGGCAGATGTACGCAACAAACAGGTTGGCCCGGCGGGGGACAGCCTGCGCGCGATCGTCACCTCTATTCGCGGCTTTTCGGTCAGCGAACTGGACGTGCGGCGCAAACAAAGCTGGTGGGAAAAACTGCTCGGCAAAGCCGCGCCTTTTGCCCAGTTCACCGCCCGGTTTGAAACCGTTCAGGACCAGATTGACAAGGTGACAGATGATCTGTTGGGCCATGAGCATACCCTGCTCAAGGACATCAAATCACTGGATATGCTGTACGAAAAGACGCTGAATTTCTATGATGAACTGGCGCTTTACATAGCGGCGGGTGCAGAAAAGCTCGAAGAAATCGACGCCAATGACATCCCCGCCAAAGAGGCCGAAATTGAGGCCGCTGCCGAAGATGATAAGGTGATGAAAGCACAGGAATTGCGCGATCTGCGCGCCGCGCGTGATGATCTTGAACGTCGGGTGCATGATCTGAAACTGACACGGCAGGTGACCATGCAATCGCTGCCGTCAATTCGGCTGGTACAGGAAAACGACAAGTCACTGGTGACCAAGATCAACTCCACTCTGGTCAACACCGTGCCGCTTTGGGAAACCCAACTGGCACAGGCCGTTACCATCCAACGCAGCGCCGAAGCGGCGGCCGCCGTGCGTGATGCCAATGATCTGACCAACGAATTGCTCACCTCAAACGCCGCCAACCTGCGTCAAAGCAACAAAATGATCCGGCAGGAAATGGAGCGCGGTGTGTTTGACATTGAGGCGGTAAAACAGGCCAATGCCGACCTGATCGGCACCATTCAGGAGAGCCTGCAAATTGCCGACGAGGGCAAGGCCAACCGCGCCGCCGCCGAAGTCGAGTTGAAAAAGATGGAGGCCGAATTGCGCGACACCCTTGCGTCGTCCAAGGCGCGCGGCGACAAGATCGGCGATACCGCAGGTACAGCGGTTCCAACCTAAGGACAGCGTGATGCGGGCAAAGGGAATATTACGGGGTGGAGCCATGTTGATGGCCGCCCTGGCATTGGCCAGCTGCGACACAGCCGCGACAATCCGGGTGCCCACCCCAACCGTTGCCGTGCCCGCAGCCCCCGCGCCCCGGTCGGCCCAAAGCCAGAACCTTGAACGCTATTACAACGGGGTTCAAAGCAACCTGCTGACCTACGGATTGCTGCGCACCGATGGCGGTGGCCCGGACACACCGTTCACCCCGGATACATTGGTCGCCAATTTCGAACAGATCGCGTTTTATAGCGAATATACCCGCGGATCGCTGACCCCCAACTCGGGCGGCGCCGAACGGCTAAGCCGATGGTCGGGACCGGTGCGCATTGCTATCGAATTTGGTGCCAGCGTGCCATCCGATCAACGTGCCCGTGATACCGCCAGCATCCAAAACTACACCAACCGGCTGGCGAGCGTCACCGGCCATTCGATCAGAAATACCACCCGCAACGCCAATTTTCACGTCTTTGTGACCGGCGAAGATGACCGCGATTTTGTCGAAACCCGGCTTAAACAACTCGTGCCAAACATCAGCCGAACCGAGCTCGACCTGTTTCGCAATCTGCCCCGGTCGATCTATTGTCTGGTGGTCGCGATGTCCGGTAGCAACACGCCCAATAACTACACCCGCGCAGTCGCGCTAATCCGGGCCGAACACCCCGATCTGGTGCGCCTGTCGTGCATCCACGAAGAGATCGCGCAAGGTCTGGGGTTACCCAATGACAGCCCGTCGGCGCGGCCTTCGATCTTTAATGATGACGACGAATTTGCATTGCTGACCAACCACGACGAACTTTTGTTGCAAATGCTGTACGATCCGCGCCTGCGCCAAGGCATGACCGCAGATCAGGCCCGCCCAGTGGCACGCATCATCGCTCGCGATTTGATGGGGCAGGAATTGTGACTCAATGTGAAACATGTCGCTGAAATTGGACGGCGGGGCTTATCAGTTGACTACAAACCAAGTCCGCCAACAGAAGAAAAGCCAACGCCCGCATCTCCTAAACGATGGAAAGTCGCCATGGGTGTGCTATCGGAGCTGGCAGTAGCCTACTTATTTCCCTGGCATTTGAAGCTTTTAAGTTTGAGCCAACCCGCAAAGAATTGCTTGAATTCGCTCCAGCGACCATCGCAGTTCTGGTGGCGGGGGCATCTTCGGTACTCGCGTTTATAGCACTCCGCGAACAGTGGCGAATGCGCGAGGCAAGCTCCGACCCGGTTCTTGTAGAGGTGGTCGCAGGAATTCGGACCAGTAGTTAAGGTGGATCAACTTGTGAGAGAGATGATCCAAAATGACGAAACGAAAGAACCATTCGCCCGATTTCAGGGCCAAGGTTGCGCTTGAAGCGAT
>JBLHMP010000124.1:0-8039 GCA_047623555.1 Granulosicoccus sp. | reverse complement strand
CCAACAAACGACTGACCGATCAGCGCACTCAGGCCCAGACCAAACAGCGTCAGCGCCAGCCCCGATGCCACCTGATTGGCCAACGCCACCTGCGTCAGCACGACAAACAACAGCGACAACACAGCACCGCCAATGGCAGCTGCGATAAAGCCCAGGGTGGGCGAGTCGGTCTGCACAGCGACTGCAAAGCCACAGATGGCCCCGATGATCATCATGCCTTCGACGCCAAGGTTCAGAATGCCGGCCTTTTCGACGACCAACTCGCCGATTGCGGCCAACAGGATCGGCGTTGCAGCAGCCATAAGCGAGGCCACCAGAAGGACCGGATTGATTGCAGATAAATCCATGTTACGCCGCCTTTCCAGAAGCCAGTCGAATGCGAAAGTTGGTTAGCAGGTCAAAGGCCAGCAGGAAGAATAGCAACATCCCCTGAAATACCTGAATTGCCGCGGCTGGCAGCCCGAGACTACCCTGCGCGATGTCACCGCCAATATAGGTCAGCGCCATCAGCGTCCCTGCCAACAAAATGCCAACCGGATGCAGACGCCCAAGGAACGCCACGATAATGGCGGTAAAGCCATAGCCCGCGCTGAAATCCAGGGTGATCTGGCCCGCGGGCCCCGACACCTCAAACATCCCGGCCAGCCCGGCCAACGCGCCAGACATGCCCAGTGTAAACAGGATCAGGCGGGCGGGTTTTACCCCGGCGAATTTGGCCGCGCGCGGCGCTTCGCCGGTCAGACGGATGTGAAAACCCAGCATATGCCGGTTCAGCAGAACATAGGCAAAGATCACTGCAATTAACGCTGCAACCACGCCCCAGTGCATGCCCAGATCCTGATTGATCCAGCCATTGGCGGTTTGATATTCGTTTAGGTTGCGACTGCCTGGAAAACCAAAGCCTTCGGGGTTTTTCAGTAATCCCAGCGACATAGAGGCCAGTAATTGCTCGGCCACATAGACCAGCATCAATGAAACAAGGATTTCATTGGTGCCAAACCGCACCTTCAGTATTCCCGGTATCATTGCCCAGACCCAACCGCCAAACGCCCCACCAATCACCATCAGCGGAAAGATATACCAGGCATCCAGTGGATAAAATGCCAGCCCAACACCGGCACCAACAATGGCACCAATGATGTACTGCCCTTCGGCCCCAATGTTCCAAATACCGGCCTTGAACCCTAGCGACAGGCCAATGGCGATCAAAACCAAAGGCGCACCTTTGACCAGCAATTGCGGCCGGTAATAGAATGCGAATTCGCCAAACAGCGGATCATAGAAAATCGTGCGGATCGCCTCGATTGGGTTTTTGCCCAACGCCATGAACAGCAAACCGCCAAAGAACATCGTCGCCAGCACAGCCACCAAAGGTGTCGCCAGTGACCAGGCCCGTGACGGCTGTGGCCGTTTCTCCAGAACAATCATGTTGTTCGCTCCCTGTTTGTGCTCAGCTTACGCATGTGACACCTCCATCCCATGTGCGCCGCCCATCATCAGGCCGATTTCATCGACGCTCAGATCAACAGTTGGGCGTGGGGCACTTAAACGGCCCTCGTTTAGCGCCGCAAAATTGTCACTGATTTCCATCAGCTCGTCCAAATCCTGACTGATGCAGATCACCGCAGCGCCGCCCGCGGCAAGGTCCAGCAGGGCCTGCCGGATTGATGCCGCCGCGGCCGCGTCCACGCCCCATGTTGGCTGATTGACCACCAACACCTCGGGGCGTTGCAGCACTTCGCGGCCAATGACGAACTTTTGCAGGTTGCCACCAGACAATGACCGCGCGGCGTTTTCGGCGCTTGGGGTGCGGACGTCAAATTTCTCGATGATCTTATCGGCGAAATCCTTGGCAAGGCCCCATTTCATAAAGCCATTCTTCTCGAGCCCTTCGCGCACTGATCCGGTCAGCATCGCATTTTCAATCAGGCTCATATCGGGGGCGGCGGCGTGACCAAGCCGTTCTTCGGGGGCCGTCAACAGACCCAATTTGCGCCGCGCCGTTGGCCCCAGATTGCCCACCGGTTCGCCGTGCAGACGCACCGCATCGGCCTCGGTTGTGGTTTCACCCGACAACACCGTCAGCAATTCGTCCTGCCCATTGCCGGCAACGCCGCCAATGCCCAAAACTTCGCCTTTGCGCACCGTCATATGCACGTTTTTAAGCGCGGTGCCAAAGGCCGAAGGTGCGTCCGCCGACAGACCGTTGATGTCCAACGCCACATCGCCAAATTCACGCCCGGATCGTTCCGGGGTGAGCAATTCCATGCCTACCATCAGTTCGGCCATTTCACGCGCGGTGGTGTCGGCGGGCGTACATTCGCCAACATTTTCGCCCAGTCGCAAAATCGTGGCATGGTCACATAGGGTGCGGATTTCTTCGAGCTTATGCGAAATATAAAGGATCGAAGTGCCTTCAGAACTAAGCTTGCGTAGGGTCTCAAACAGAATATCAACCTCTTGCGGGGTCAAAACACTGGTCGGTTCATCCATGATCAACAGTTTCGGATCTTGCAATAAACAGCGAATAATCTCAACCCGCTGACGTTCCCCGGCAGACAGACCACCGACGGTTTTAAACGGGTCCAGCGGCAGGCCATAGTTCTCTGACACTTCGCGAATGCGTTTCGCCAGATCACGCATCGGCGGTGGATTTTCCATGCCCAACGCGATGTTTTCGGCCACATCCAGCGCATCAAACAGCGAGAAATGTTGGAACACCATCGCGATCCCGTCGGCGCGTGCGGCGCGCGGCTCAGAAGGCGTATAGGGTTGACCGCGCAACGTCATGGTGCCGCTATCGGGCTTGACCAACCCATAGATCATTTTAACCAACGTCGATTTTCCCGCGCCGTTTTCCCCCAACAGGGCATGAACTTCGCCGACACCGATGTCAAAACTGACATTGTTGTTGGCGACCACACCGGGATAGGCCTTGGTCAGCCCTTTCAGGCTCAGAAGGATGTCTGTCACGCGCTCAAATCCTTTGTTCGGGGGGCGGCAATGGCGGGGCGCAGCAGGTCGGCCCCAACGCCCACGGCGATCATTTGTGGATGTTTGCCCAAGGACGGATCGCCAATGGGGCAGGTTATGTCGATAATTCGCCCTGATGTATGGCCTAAAGCAGCCAGTCGCGACCTAAATCGCGCCTTTTTGGTGGCCGAACCGATCAAGCCGACAAAGGCAAATTGATGACCCAGCAGCCTGTGGCACAGCTCAAGGTCCAGAGCATGTGAATAGGTCAGCACCAAATGTTCGGCATTAACTGGCGCATGGCGCACCAGTTCGGCGGGTTTGACGGCGGGTAAAACCGTGACCCCATCGGGCACCATATCAGGAAACCGGTCGGTGCCGGTATCAACCCAGGTGATCGCGATATCGGGCATCGGCGCCAGCACATTGACCAAAGCCCGGCCAACATGGCCCGCGCCCCAAATCCAAATCGGCCGTGTCGCGCGATGCACCGGTTCAATCATCCAACCATCAATCAGCTGGGTATCCGGCGTGATCCCCTGCGCCCGTGCATTTGCCAACAGCCGGCTCACTGACAAAGGGAGGTCGCGTCGCGCCCCAACAGCCCGCGCAATCACGGTTTTTTGCAAAGCCGCAACTGATTTCGAGGTATATTGCTCGCTGAGCAACGTCACAGCACCACCACAACATTGCCCAAGGTCAGGGCCCAAGGCATGTTGGCTGATCCCGGTTGCGCCATCCCTTGCCGTTTGTGCCGCTTCAAACTCCAGGGCACCGCCGCCAATAGTTCCCGATTGACCATCTTTCCAGACCAACATCGCGGCCCCAACTTCACGCGGCGATGATCCACGCAAGGCGGCAATAACCACCCGCGTTACCCGCCCATGACGCGCCACCGCATCGCGCAATATGTTGAGCTCAAACCCCATTGCGAACCTTTTGAATTGTTGACCAAACCTGTTCGGCGGTCGCTGGTGCATCTAGCGCTGGATAGCCATCGCCACAGGCCGAAACCGCATCACTTAGGGCCAAAAATGCTGAAATCCCCAACATAAACGGCGGCTCACCGACGGCTTTAGACCGATAAATCGTGTCCTCAGGGTTTTCTGCTTCCCAAAGCGCCACGTTGAACACATCCGGGCGATCCGAACAGGCCGGTATTTTATAGGTCGAAGGCGCATGCGTGCGCAAACTCCCGGCCTCGTCCCAGACCAGCTCTTCGGTGGTCAGCCATCCAGCGCCTTGCACATAGCCACCCTCGATCTGACCGATATCCAGGGCCGGGTTCAGAGATGCTCCTGCATCATGCAAAATATCCGTGCGCAATATCCGGTTTTCGCCGGTCAACGTATCCACCGCGACCTCGGTGATCGACGCGCCATAGGCAAAGTAGAAAAACGGCCGACCCTTGCCTTTGATCCGGTCCCAGTCCACCTTTGGCGTTTTGTAAAACCCGGTGGCCGACAGGCTGATCCGCCCCTGATAGGCCAACGACGCCGCCTCGGCAAAGCTATAAACCGCAGCGCCTACCGTCACCTGACCATTCGCAAATTGTACCGCCCCAACGTCGGTCTGATGGGTCTCCGCCAAAAACGCCGCCATCCGATCCCGGATCGTGTCACAGGCCGCCTTCACCGCCATGCCGTTCAAATCACTGCCGGACGAGGCCGCTGTTGCAGATGTATTGGGCACTTTGGCGGTATCCGTCGCGGAAATCTTGACCAAATCCAGTCCAATTCCAAACCGCGATGCCGCCACCTGGGCCACCTTCTGGAACAACCCTTGCCCCATCTCGGTGCCGCCATGGTTCAGATGCACCGATCCATCCTGATAGACATGCACCAACGCGCCGGCCTGATTAAGAAAGGTCAAAGTAAATGAAATCCCGAACTTCACCGGTGAAAACGCAATGCCCTTCTTGATCGTTGCGTGGCTGGCATTCCATTGCGCAACTGCCGCCCGCCGCTCTGCATAATCGGAATTCTCCAACAACGCAGCCGTCATCCCATGCAGCTCAAAATCCTCAACATCCATGCCGTATGGCGTCGTGTTATCTTTCTTCTTTCCCAAAATATCCCCGCCGGAGGCACCCGAACCCTCAACCCGCGCCGCGTAGTAGTTCAAACACCGCACCTCAACCGGATCTTTGCCCAGATCATATGCAATATGATCCAGCACACGTTCAATCCCGATCATCCCCTGCGGCCCGCCAAATCCACGATAGGCGGTGGCGCTTTGCATGTTGGTTTTCAACCGATGGCTCTCAATGCGGCACGCGGGCAACAAATAGGCATTATCCGAATGCAACATCGCCCGATCCGCCACCGGCAGCGACAAATCCTGTGCCCAGCCACAACGGGTATAGTGGACAAACGACACACCTGCGATGCGCCCCGCGTCATCAAACCCGGCACGATAACAAATGCGGAAATCATGGCGTTTGCCGGTGATGATCATGTCATCATCCCGATCGTACCGCATCTTGCAGGGCTTATCGGTCAACCGCGCAGCCACGGCACAGGACACGGCCAATGCGTTGCCCTGACTTTCCTTGCCGCCAAATCCTCCACCCATGCGGCGGATTTCAACCCGTACCCCATGCATCGGCACACCTAATGCTTCGGCCACCTTGTGTTGAATTTCGGTTGGGTGCTGGGTTGAGGAATGCACCAGCATATCACCACCCTCTTGTGGAAACGCCAATGCGGCCTGTCCCTCAAGATAGAAATGCTCCTGTCCGCCAATCTCAAACACACCTTCAACAACGCGCTCAGCGCCATCAATCGCGGCCTCTGCATCGCCCTTTTCATAGATACGCGGGCCTTCCTCAAAGCGGGTATCTGCGGCCAACGCCTCCTCAATCGTCAGGATCGGAGTTTCTTCGACATAGACGATCTGCCCTAAGGTGGCTGCCTTACGTGCGGCCAGATGGCTGCGCGCCACCACCAGAAAAATCGGCTGGCCGACATAATGCACAGCCCCATCCGACAACATCGGCTCATCATGTGCCGACGGGGAAACATCATTGGCAAAAGGCAAATCATCCGCCACCAAAACCGCCACCACACCGGGCGCGCTTTTTACTGCATCCAGGTCAATCGACTTGATCCGCCCGTGCGCAATCGTACTCTTCCCAAACGCCAGATGCAGGGCATTTGCCGGTGTCGGAATGTCATCAACATAGCGCGCCGTGCCAGTCACATGCAGGCGGGCCGCGTCATGGGGCAGGGATTTTGCAACGCTCATGCCGTCACCTCCAGAACCGAAACCAATTCACCCTGATCCTCGGCGTAATAGCGCGCCAGCATCGCCCGTGCGGTTTCCAACCGATATCGTGCCGAGGCCCGCATATCAGTCATCGGTGCATAATCCGCATCAAACCCGGCTTGCGCGGTCTCAATGGTCGCAGAATTCCAAGGTTGCCCAATCAACGCCGCCTCAACCACCGCGGCGCGTTTGGGCGTCGCAGCCATACCGCCAAAGGCAATCCGGGCGCCACTGACAACACCGTCCTTGACCGTGATATTGAAACATCCGCAAACCGCCGAAATATCCTGATCAAATCGTTTTGATAGCTTATAAACTTTTAGCCGATCGACCTGACGCGCAAAACTAACCGCCTCGACAAATTCACCGGCTGCTCGGTCCTGCTTGCCGTAAGCCACAAAAAACTCTTCAAGAGGCATGGATCGGCGGGTATCGCCTTTGCGCAGGTGCAGCACAGCATCCAACGCAATCAACGCTGGGGGATTGTCCCCAATAGGCGAGCCATTGGCGATGTTGCCGCCAACGGTTGCAGCCCCACGTATTTGTGTCGAGGCAAACCGCCGGATCATTTCGCCATACGACGGGTGCAGATCGTTCATCACCACCCCCATCGCATTCATATCTACCATTGCACCAAAGCGTACTGTGTTGGCGTCAACAGCAATGGCCTTAAGGTCGCTACATTGGCCCAGAAAAATCACCGGCCCCAAATCCCGTAACCCCTTGGTCACCCAAAGACCCACGTCTGTTGCGCCAGCCACCAGCGTCGCATCCGGATTGGCCGCATAGATCGCCGCCAGCGCATCGCTGCTATCTGGGGCGTAGGACGTGGAGGCGTAGGGTGGGAGGTTCTGCGGCGCAGGCGCAGGTTCACCCACGCGCACCTTATCCTTAACCCAAACCGGTATCGGCTGATCGGCAGCCGCCTCAGCAGCGCGAATAATCGGCGCATAGCCGGTACAACGGCACAGGTTCCCGGCCAGTTGCGTGTCAAAATCGGTCGCCCCGTTCAGATGCGCCGTGGTCATCGACATCACAAACCCGGGCGTGCAAAATCCGCATTGGCTGCCGTGATGGTCGATCATCGCTTGCTGCACTGGATGCAACGCGCCATCCGGCCCGCTGACGCCTTCGACTGTGCGTATCGCTTTACCCTGAAGCTGTGGCAAAAACAGAATGCAGGAATTTAACGCCTTGGCCCCGTCGCCATCGGTGACCATCACCGTGCAGGCCCCGCAATCGCCTTCGTTGCAGCCCTCTTTGGTGCCGGTCAGATGCTGGTCTTCGCGCAGCCAGTCAAGCAGTGTCGTTGTTGGTGAAATATCCGTCAGTTCAACGGCCTCTCCATTCAGAAGAAACGTGATGTCCATAGTCAGAACCCGTCGCTTTACCGTTGTTTTTCCCGCGTTCCCCTTCGATGCGACATAGAAAGAATGGCGGGTCGTGTCACTTGCCCAATGTTAGAAAGACAAAGGGTGATCTGGCAAGACAAAGCTATTCTGCAGTGCAACGTTTTTATCATGTATGTGGGTGTAAAAGGCATATTTCCTGTATATTAATAATTTAAAACAACAGGTTGGAGAGATTTTGATCAAATGGACCACTTGAAGCACCTTCAAAAGTATCCGAACAATCACCGCTCATTTTCGCCAAATGCCACAAATACAGAATGCGCATTTCAATGGCCGCGCTGCTGCGATAACTTGGGCCTATGACAAATGCCACCCGATTCATTCACCTGCGCCTCCACACTGAATATTCATTGTTGGAAGGGGCTATCCGCCTGAAAAAGCTCGCTG
>JBLHMP010000123.1:0-8070 GCA_047623555.1 Granulosicoccus sp. | reverse complement strand
GATCAAAACACACAATTCACCATTCTGGGGTCTGAGCGTGAAAACACCAATAGCGGCGCGATCACCGGCATGGATTACCTTAGCGTGCAGGAATGGTGCGCCGGGTTTGAAAGCAGCGGTTCCTATCTATATGTGCGCCAAGAAAACAGCGGTGAAAGTGGGTGTTATGTGATCGACCATGTCGGTGATTTTGACATGACGATGACGTTTCTGCCGCGCGGCAATGTTCTGGAATACCAAAAATTGGAATAACGTGATCCCCAGCCGTAGTGTGTGCCTTTCTGCCACCTTTGCTGCCACCCTGGCTGAGGCATGAGCAGCCTGAAAATGTGAGGCTCGTTAAGAGTGACGACTGAACCCAAAGCAAATCTGGTGCCAGAATTGGCATGCCGAGACGCGTCTGATAGCAAAAAATTCTATGTTGAAATTTTAGGATTTCGGGTGCTCTACGAACGGTCAGAACATGGTTTCCATTACCTTGAGAGACAAGGTGCCGAAATCATGATCGAACAATTGTCCGATACCAGTTGGATCACCGATACCCTCGAGCCGCCCTTTGGTCGCGGTCTTCATTTTCAAATTGAGACCACAGATTTGACCGCGTTATATGAGACCTGCAAAACCAACGGCGTCAAAATCTTTCGGGAATGGGAAGAGGCATGGTATCGCGCCGGCGATCACTATGTCGGCCAGAGCCAATTTATTGTCTGTGATCCCGATGGCTATATGCTGCGATTTATCGAAGACCTAGGGACACGTGTTGAACCGCCCGAAAGCGGTCGGGTTGTCAGTTGATGATAACCCGAACCTGTATCTTTTAGCCGAGCTTTTGCGTCTAACCGCGTGGGTCCAGTAATTTCGCCAAAATACCATTGCGGGTGATCTGCCCGACCAACGTGCCATTTTGCATCACCCCAACCGGCGCATCATGGCATTGTGCGGCTGCCATCACCTCTTGGATCGTGGCATCCGGAGCGACCGAGCTGGGCGGTGTGCCCTCAACCGGCTGCATCACATCGCGCGCGCACAGCACGCCCAGCGGGTTCATATGGGCCACAAAATCAGCGACATAGTCGGTCTTGGGTGTGGTGAAAATCTGCTGCGGCGTGCCGACTTGCACAATGCGCCCGCCTTCCATGATGGCAATGCGATCGCCAATTTTAAACGCTTCGTCCAGATCATGGCTAACAAAGATAATAGTGCGGCCCAGTTTGGCCTGCAAATCAAGCAATTCGTCCTGCAATCGGGTGCGGATCAACGGATCAAGCGCCGAAAACGGTTCGTCCATCAACAATATCGGTGCTTCGGTGGCGAAAGCCCGCGCCAATCCGACCCGTTGCTGCATACCGCCAGACAATTGACTAACTTTTCGATCCGCCCAATCCGCCAGCCCGACGAGTTCAAGCTGTGCATTCACCCGGTCGGTGCGTTCGGCTTTGTCTATCCCGGCGAGCTCTAACCCCAGCCCGACGTTTTCACGCACATTGCGCCAAGGCAGCAATCCGAACTGCTGAAAGACCATCGCGACACGGTTCAGCCGCAACTGACGCAGTGTCGCCAAATCTGCGGTGGCCACATCGACCAAGCCATTGCCGCTATCCACCCGGACCGCGCCGCGGATCACCGGGTTCAACCCGTTCACCGCGCGCAACAGCGTTGATTTGCCCGAACCCGACAGGCCCATCAGCACCAGAATTTCGCCCTCATCCACGGTGAGCGAACAATTATGAACGCCCAAAACCTGGCCGGTGGCGGTCTGAATTTCAGTCCGCTCTTTCATGTCATCCATCATCGCCAGCGCGGCCTCGGGCCTATCGCCGAACACGATGTTTACATTGTCAAAATCGACTGCAATTGCCATCAGTCCCGCTCCATCCGTAACATCCGGTCCAGCATGATCGCCACCACCACAATGATAAGTCCGCTCTCAAATCCAAGCGCCGTGTTCACCTGATTAAGCGCGCGTACCACCGGCACGCCCAACCCATCCGCGCCCACAAGCGCCGAAATCACCACCATCGACAGCGACAACATGATGGTCTGGTTCAGTCCGGCCATGATCTGGGGCAGGGCATAAGGCAGCTCAACTTTCCACAACGTTTGGCGCGCCGTCGCCCCAAATGCCTGCGTCGCCTCAAGCAGCTCTTTTGGGGTTGAGGTGACACCCAGATGCGTCAACCGAATGGGGGCAGGCAGTACAAAAATAACCGTCGCGATCAGCCCGGGCACCATGCCGATGCCAAAGAACACAATCGCCGGGATCAGATACACAAACGTCGGCAGGGTCTGCATCAGGTCCAACACTGGCCGCATGACCCGGTACAGCCGCGGGCGATGCGCCACCGCAATACCAATCGGCACGCCAATGCCCATGCACACCACACAGGCCGACAACACCAGCGTCAGGCTTTCGGTGGTTTCCTCCCAATAGTCCTGATTGAGGATGAACAAAAACCCAACAATGACGAGAAAAACCGGCTTCCAACTGCGCTGCATCAGGTAGGTCAGCGCACCAAACAGGGCGATAATAATAAACGGATGCGGCGTTTGTAGCAGCCACAGAATGCCGTCGATCATGGCCTCCATAATGTCTGCCAGCCCATCAAAGAACCACGCGCCATTTTCCTGCAACCAGTCAAACACTGAGGCGGCCCATTTGCCGATCGGGATTTTATTGTCGGTCAGCCAGTCCATCAGAACCTCTTGATGTTGGGATTTCTTAGGGGCAGTTACAGCCGCTTTAGTTCAAAGAAACCGGCTGCTCTGCGAACGAAAGCCGCCCCAAACACTGTCCGGGGCGGTTTTGTTTTACTTCAGAACCATCTTAATAGCGGCCATTGAATCACCGCCATCTGCCGTGGTCACGCCGTCCAGCCATCCGGCCAGAACACCAGGGTTTGCCTTCAACCAAACGGTTGCCGCATCATCAGGATCGGTACCATCGTCCAGGATTGCCGCCATAATCTCGTTCTCCATCGCCAGCGAGAATTCAAGGTTGCCAAGCAGTTTCCCAACATTAGGACATTCGGCCACATATTCGGCACGTGTGTTGGTATAGACCGTCGCGCCACCCAGATTTGGACCAAACCAATCGTCGCCACCGGTCAGATAGGACATTTCAAAGTTGGCGTTCATCGGATGTGGTTCCCATCCCAAAAACACAACCGCTTCGTCTTTGCGATCGGCGCGTTTTACCTGTGCCAGCATGCCCTGTTCCGAGCTTTCGACAACCTCAAACCCGTCAAGATCAAAGGCATTGGCCGCAATCATATCCATGATCAAACGGTTGCCATCATTGCCGGCCTCAATGCCGTAAATCTTGCCTTCCAGCGCGTCTTTTTGTGCCGCGATATCAGCGAAATCCGCAATGCCCAGACCGGCGGCGACCTTATTCACCGCCAGCGTATATTTTGCGCCTTCCAGGTTGGCCCGCACTGTGTCGACGGTGCCTGCCTCACGATAGGGCGCGATGTCGGCCTCCATCGTTGGCATCCAGTTGCCAAGGAACACATCAATGTCGCCACGCGCCATCGACGTATAGGTCACCGGCACTGACAAAACCTTAACGTCGGCCTCATATCCCAGCGCCCGCAGAATCACAGATGTTGCCGCCGTGGTCGCCGTAATGTCGGTCCAACCCACATCAGCAAAGTTCACTTCGGTACAATCGGCAAGCGCCGGAGTTGCTGCCATCAGCGCCAGCAGCGAAAGTGTTGTTTTCAGTTTCATGTCGTTTTCTCCCTGTTTTTCACCGGTATTGGGCACGCTAATTTTTCTTGATTGACGAGTCAATAAACAATCCCTAGCGTCCCTCTGCGATACCCAAAAAGGAACCCCAAAATGCCCAAGCTTGGAATGGAGCCTATCAGACGCGAAGCGCTGGTCAAAGCCACCATAGCCGAGATTGGCGAGGCCGGGTCTTTGGACGTCACCGTCAGCCAGATCGCCCGTCGTGCTGGCATGTCCAGTGCCTTGGCGCATCACTATTTCGGCGGCAAAGATCAGATATTCCTCGCGGCCATGCAGCGTATCCTGACCGATTTTGGTGCCGAAGTGCGCAAAGAACTAAAGGCGGCGCAGCCCGGTACACGCGCCAGCGGTATCATCCGCGCCTGTTTCGCCACCTCTTGTTTTACCCCCGCCACCATCGGCGCCTGGACGACGTTTTATGTTATGGCCCAACATAATCCCGAGGCGCTGCGGTTGTGGCGTATTTATCAGGCGCGCTTGCGCTCAAACCTGATCCACGCGCTGCGCCCGACAACCTTTGACCCGACCAAAGCCGCCAGTATCATGGTCGCCTTTATCGACGGTCTTTATATTCGCGCCGCGCTGGACAACCCGGACTCACCCGAAGCCGCAACAGAGCAGGCGCTAGAGCTGATGAGCCTGCTAACAGGACCAAAGCAATGACCAAACCCAACATTCTGATCCTGATGGTCGACCAACTAAACGGCACTTTGTTCCCGGATGGCCCTGTTGACTGGCTCCACACGCCCAACCTGAAAAAGCTCGCCGCGCGCTCGGCACGGTTTGCCAACGCCTACACGGCCTCGCCACTTTGCGCCCCCGGTCGCGCCAGTTTCATGTCCGGTCAATTGCCCTCGCGCACCGGGGTTTATGACAACGCGTCTGAGTTCCGCAGCGACATCCCCACCTATGCGCACCATCTGCGCCGGGCCGGATATTACACCTGCCTGTCCGGCAAAATGCACTTTGTTGGCCCCGACCAAATGCACGGATTTGAGGATCGTTTGACCACTGACATCTACCCGGCTGATTTCGGCTGGACGCCCGATTATCGCAAACCCGGCGAACGCATCGACTGGTGGTATCACAACATGGGCTCGGTCACCGGCGCAGGGGTCGGCGAAATCAGCAACCAGCTGGAATATGACGACGAAGTTGCACATCACGCCCGCGCCAAACTTTACGATCTTGCGCGTGGCAATGATGACCGCCCCTGGTGCCTGACCGTCAGCTTTACCCACCCGCATGACCCTTACGTTGCACGCCGCAAATACTGGGATCTGTATAAGGATTGCGAGCATCTGGCCCCAACAATCCCGGCAATCCCTTACGACGATCAAGATGCCCATTCCAAACGCATCTTTGACGCCAACGACTGGCGCAGCTTTAACCTCACCGACAAAAACATCTCCGATTCGCGCCGCGCCTATTTCGCCAACATTTCCTACCTCGACGACAAAATCGGCGAAATCCTCGACGTGCTAAAAGACACCGACCAAGACCCGATTATCGTCTTCGTCTCCGACCACGGCGATATGCTCGGCGAACGCGGCCTCTGGTTCAAAATGTCGTTCTTTGAGGGTTCGTCTCGCGTGCCCTTGATGATTGCCGCGCCAAACCTGCCAGCCGGGCGTGTTGATACCCCGGTTTCGACCCTCGACCTGACGCCAACACTGGGCGCATTGGCAGGTGTGTCGATGGCCGAAATTGCCCCCTGGACCGACGGCGAAGACCTCACGCCGCTGGCCAACGGCGGTGATCGCAGCAGTCCGGTGACAATCGAATACGCCGCCGAAGGCTCCAACGCGCCGCTGGTCTCGCTGCGCTATGGCAAATGGAAATACAACCGCTGTGCTCTCGACCCGGATCAACTGTTCGATCTTGATGCAGACCCGTATGAGATGACAAACCTCGCTGATCACCCCGACCATCAGGGCACCCTGCAAACCCTGCGCGCCAAATCCATTGCCCGCTGGGATCTCGACAAATTTGATGCCGACATACGTGCCAGCCAAGCCCGCCGTTGGGTCGTCTACGAGGCCCTGCGCCAAGGCGGCTATTACCCATGGGATTACCAACCGCTGCAAAAAGCCTCCGAGCGGTACATGCGCAATCACATGGACCTCAACGATCTGGAAGAAAGTAAACGTTACCCGCGCGGCGACTAACCTTTTCTATTTTCAATAAATATCCTCGCCGGAGGCCAAAAAACCTTACCCCCCGGTCAACAAAGGCCCACCCCATGCAAACAGATTACATCATCATCGGTGCCGGGTCCGCCGGCTGCGCCATGGCCTATCGCCTCGCCAACGCCGGGGCCTCTGTCCTTGTTATTGAACACGGCGGCACCGACGCAGGCCCGCTCATCCAAATGCCTGCCGCGCTTAGCTATCCGATGAACATGTCGCGCTACGACTGGGGCTATTCGTCCGAACCGGAACCGCACCTGAACAACCGGCGCCTGGCCTGTCCGCGCGGCAAAGTCGTCGGTGGTTCCTCCTCCATCAACGGCATGGTCTACGTGCGCGGCCACGCCATGGATTATGATCACTGGGCTGAATCCGGCGCTGATGGCTGGTCCTATGCCGACGTATTACCCTACTTCAAACGCATGGAGCACTGGCACGAGAGCGGCCATGGCGGCGACACCGATTGGCGTGGCACCGACGGCCCGCTGCACGTCACCCGCGGCCCCCGCGAAAATCCATTGTTTAGCGCCTTTGTGCAGGCCGGAAAACAGGCCGGATACGAGATCACCGACGACTATAACGGCCAGAAACAAGAGGGCTTTGGCCCTATGGAGCAAACCGTCTGGAACGGTCGCCGCTGGTCCGCCGCCAACGCCTATCTGCGCCCGGCGCTAAAACACGACAATTGCACCATCACCCGCGCCTTGGCTCGCCGCATCATCATCAAAGATGGCCGCGCCACCGGCGTCGAAGTCGACCGAAACGGCAAACGCGAAATCCTCTCGGCGAACCGCGAAATCATCATCGCCGCGTCCTCGATTAACTCGCCCAAACTGCTGATGCTCTCGGGCATCGGCCCGGCGCAGCACCTTACGGATCACGGTATTGACGTCATCGCTGACCGCCCCGGCGTTGGCGCCAACCTGCAGGACCACCTTGAGCTCTATATCCAGATGGCCTCTAAGCAACCCATCACGCTTTATAAACATTGGAACCTGCTCTCCAAGGCCATCATCGGCGCGCAATGGCTGTTCACCAAAACTGGTCTTGGCGCCTCAAATCAATTTGAAAGCGCCGCGTTCATCCGCAGCCGGGCTGGCATTGCCTACCCTGACATTCAATACCATTTCCTGCCCATCGCCGTGCGGTATGACGGTAAAGTCGCTGCCGAAGGCCACGGCTTTCAGGCCCATGTCGGCCCGATGCGTTCACCCAGTCGCGGCGCCGTCACCCTACGCTCAAACGACCCGGCAGATGCGCCCAAAATCCGCTTTAACTACATGTCACAGCCGCAAGACTGGGAAGATTTTCGCACCTGCATCCGCCTAACCCGTGAGATTTTCACCCAAGAGGCGTTCACCCCGCACGTCAAACACGAAATCCAACCCGGTGTAGACGTGCAATCGGACGCCGACCTTGACGCCTTTATCGCCGAGCACGCCGAGAGTGCCTATCACCCCTGTGGAACCTGCCGCATGGGTCGCGCTGATGACCCAAATGCCGTGGTTGATCCAGAGGGCCGCGTTATTGGCGTTGACGGATTACGCGTCGCTGACAGTAGCATTTTTCCGCGCATTCCCAACGGCAATCTAAACGCGCCCTCGATCATGGTTGGTGAAAAAATATCCGACTACGTGCTGGGCCTTGACCCATTACCAGCCTCCAACGATCAGCCTTGGATCAGTCCACGTTGGCAAGAGACACAGCGTTAACCTTTATCAACAAAACCCGTTGAAAGCATAACGCCGACACTCCAATTAGGTCGGATGTTAAGAATTTGCGCCGCCTTCGTTCTCATCTGTTTGCCGCTTATGGCCAGCGCGAATCCGCAAGGGCGCATTCGCATCATTGATGCGGATACTTGGGATGTGGGCAGCACTCGGGTGCGCCTGCACGGGATCGACGCGCCGGAACTGGCGCAGACCTGTGCCAGAAAACAACATGTTACCTGGACCTGCGGCCTCTGGGTCTCTGATCAGGTGCGTGCGCAATATGACGGCGAATCCGCCAGCTGTGACGCCATTACAATCGACCGCTTGTCTTATGTTTTTCTCAGGCTTCCATGCGAAAAGGGAGCCGCTGCCCGGCACCTTATATATGCCGGACAGCGGCGGCGGCTGGATCGTGAATC
>JBLHMP010000122.1:0-8101 GCA_047623555.1 Granulosicoccus sp. | reverse complement strand
AGATCAAATCCGTGCTACAATTCTCAACCGATATACTGCTCTCGGCATACCTCGAACCGTTACTGTAGGATAAATCCGTCCGGGCTAAGGGGCTCCTCGACCACGGGCCTTTTTGTGCAACAAAGCCAGCCGAAGGGTCGTCGCAACACTTTAATCTTTTGAGAAAGATGGAGTGTTTATTATGAAGTACCGCACACGAACGTTTTATACGGACAAACAGAAGTCCGAAATGTGGGATCGGTGGCAACGCGGTGAGTCGATGAGTTCGATTGGACGTCATTTCAATCGTGCGTCGTCTTCGATTTTTCCACATTTGGCGCGAACTGGTGGGATCAGGCCCGCAGACCCTACGGCGATCCAGCCGCGTATTACAGCCTGATCGTTTCGCCAATGACCGAACTATTGTGCCGCTGGCTGCCAGCGTTCAGCCACACCAAATGCGGATAATTACCCCGTCTTCATCAAGATTGACATTCATCCGGTCCGGTCGAAAGTCTTGGGTTACCGCACTGTTTGGCGGAATGATCCGCGCGCTGTCGTGAAACACATTATCGTTCGTGGTCAGGCTTTGACCAACCAACTCTTGCATTTGATCTGCACCGCAGGGAACCTGTGCCTCATTGGCCATAACGCTTCCTGCAAAACAAAATCCGGCCAATGCCAGGCCAGTTATATTGATAAAACTCATATCGCACTCCTTTGTCGGTACAGATATGGGGGCGCGATCACAAAACGTCATGTTTTAGCGGATTGCAGAGTTGAAAATCACCCGATTTTGCCGCAAGGCAATTTCGATATTTTGCGAGAGGATAATATATTTCGAACCCGTGCTGCTGTCGCCATTCAGGCTCGAAAACCCCTTGAAATCATGGAAATAAACCTTGGTGGCCCTCGTGTCGGTGAGGTGCTTGTGGAAAATGAAAGCCACCGGCATCTACCATACCGACCAGTTCACCCTATCTGGTGTCGATCCCGAAGGGCTATTCTGGGCCACGAAGGCGCGGGCATTGTTCTTGAGGTGGGCGAAGGTGTCACCAGCCTGAAACCCGGCGATCACGTCATCCCGCTCTATACGCCGGAATGTCGCGAATGCGATTACTGCCTGCATCCAAAAACCAACCTGTGCCAGTCGATCCGCGAAACTCAGGGCGCCGACCTTATGCCGGATGGCACATCGCGGTTCACCACGCTGGATGGTAATCCAATCCTGCACTACATGGGCTGTTTGACGTTTTCCAACCACACGGTTCTGCCGGAAATTGCGCTGGCCAAAACCCGCAAAGACGCACCCTTTGATAAGGTCTGTTATATCGGTTGTGGCATTACCACCGGCATTGGCGCAGTCATCCACACCGCCAAGGTCGAAGGCGATTTGGTGCCGTATCTGGTTAAGCTGACCAAGGGCGGCGCCGATTATACGTTGATGCCACCGGCAATGTTAACGTCATGCGCACCGCGCTTGAATCCGCCCACAAGGGCTGGGGCGAAAGCATCGTCATCGGTGTGGCAGCGGCAGGGGCTGAAATCAGCACCCGGCCCTTCCAATTGGTCACCGGACGCAGCTGGCACGGCCTTTGGCGGCGCGCGTGGACGTACTGATGTGCCGAAAATCGTTGATTGGTACATGGAGAGTAAGATCGAGATTGATCCGATGATCACCCACACCATGCCGCTTGAGGATATCAACAAAGGCTTTGATCTGATGCATGCGGGTGAATCAATCCGCTCGGTCGTTATCTACTAAACCCTTGCGCCCCGAGCTTGTCTCGGGGCATCAGACGCCATAGCGCGCCATAAACATATCCACCGCGTGGACAACAACCTCATCAATCTCATCCTGCGAAAATTCGGTCTGAATACCAAACACGGCACGGGTCCACAGCTTGACCTTGCACAGCTCGGAAAACTGTTCCGCGGCCATCAATTCGTCGTCAATCTGCAATACACCACGCTCAACAGCCCCGCGTAGATATTCGCTCATCCGATTGCGGCCCATTTCGGGGCCACTTGCATAAAACGACTGGCCCAATTCTGGGAACCGGTCACTTTCGGCAACACAAATGCGGAAAATTCGCTGCGAAAACCTTGAGAGCATGAACGAAACAAGCTGGGTAGCAGCAGTCGTAAGCACCTGACGAGGTGATTGTGTCTGGTCAATCAACTCTAGCGCCTGATCCGCCATCCGGGCACATTCGGTTTGCGCCACTTCCATGAATAACAACCGCTTATCCGGGAAATAGCTATACAACGTTGCTTTGGACACGCCAGCCGCGCGTGCAATATCGTCAACGCTAGCGCCTTCAAAGCCGTCGGCCAGAAAAACCTGCCGCGCGCCTTCCAACACTTGGCCGAACTTGCGACCGGTACGCACAATTGTTGCTGATTGGTTCATCAAGGTCCCTCAAATATTCAACCTGATTAATATAAACTGAATAGTTCAGTTCCAACAACACTTGGTTGCATTTCCCTTGTATCAGGCACAACTACACCTATGATTAGAATCATTCTAAACAAGGGTCGCAAATGCAATTTCCCAGATACCGCAAACGTTTCCGCGACCTAAGCGAGCAGGAAATTATCGCACTGGCGATTTCGTCAGAAGAGGATGATGCCCGGATTTATCGTGGCTACGCCGAAACGCTGCGCGCCGACTACCCGGCCAGCGCCCGGATTTTTGAGGGCATGGCCGCCGAAGAAGACACCCATCGCACCCTGCTCATCGACCTGCATCAGACGCGGTTTGGCTCAACTATTCCGCTCATTCGACGCGAACATGTCGCCGGGTATTATGCCCGCCGCCCGGTTTGGCTTATCCAGAACCTAAGCGTTGAACGGATGCGCGAAGAGGCCGACGCGATGGAGCACGACGCCGAACGGTTCTACCTGTCGGCAGCTGCGCGCACCTCGGATGCAGCAACGCGCAAATTGCTCGGCGATCTGGCCGCGGCCGAGGCCAAGCACCGGATCACCGCCGATGAATTGACCGATGCGCATTTGCAAGGCGACGCCAAATCGGACGAGGCTGCGACCGCCCGTCGGCAATTCATTCTGACCTGGGTGCAGCCGGGATTGGCCGGATTGATGGATGGGTCAGTGTCCACATTGGCGCCAATATTTGCCACCGCCTTTGCCACTCAGGATACCTGGACCACCTTTCTGGTCGGCATCGCCGCCTCTGTCGGGGCTGGTATCTCGATGGGCTTTACCGAGGCCGCGTCCGATGATGGCGAATTGTCCGGGCGCGGGTCGCCGATAAAACGCGGCATTGCATCAGGCGTGATGACCACGATTGGCGGATTGGGCCATGCCCTGCCCTATCTGATCACCGATTTCTGGACGGCAACGGCGATCGCCTTTGTGGTGGTCTTTATCGAACTTTGGGCGATTGCGTGGATCCAGAACAAATACATGGAAACCCCGTTTTTCCGCGCTGCATTTCAGGTGGTATTGGGCGGAGCGTTGGTTTTGGCGGCGGGCATTATGATCGGCAGCAGCTAAAGGTTTCGCATTCAATTTGGGCCAATATTGAATGGGAAACGCGCACAACATACAAATGGCGTGGGCGTTTCCCATTGTATCCTGCCGCAGATACAGTGGGAAACGCTTTAGGCGGCCCTTGCAGCGCCGCGTCCCAACCGATACCCCTGCACAATGGTCGAAATATTTCTTCGCACATTGCCGTTTTTTGCAATCATCGGGCTGGGTTACGGCGCCGGGCGCACGCGGTTCTTTACCCCCGAGGCAACCGCCTATCTGACCAAATTCGTGTTCTATTTCGCGCTATCAGCGATGTTATTCCGCTTTTCCTCAGGCCTGTCGCTGGACGAACTATTCAATGGCCGGCTGGTCGCGGGCTATCTCTGGGGCACAACCTTTGCCTACGGCATCGCCACAGCTATGGCGTTCTGGCGCGGCCTCGACATATCAACCGCCGCGATCGAGGCGCAATGCGCGGCCATTGGCAACGTTGGGTTTCTTGGCATTCCGATGTTGGCCATCCTGCTCGGAGCCGACGCCGTCGGGCCGGTGATCCTGATCCTGGCCACCGATCTAATCGTGTTCTCCAGCCTGATCGTGATTCTCGTGAACATAGGCCGTAACGGGCGACTGACCCTTGGCACCTTGCGCATTATTGCCATCGGACTGGTCAAAAACCCAATGATCGTATCTGTTTCATTGGGCCTTTTGTGGTCCGCCTTCAGCATCCCCATGCCCGCCCCATTCAGCGACTTTCTGTCGATCCTCGGCGGCGCAGCCACTCCCGGCGCCCTGTTCGCCATCGGCGCATCCCTTGCGATAAAATCCGCCGAACGTATTCGCATCGCCGGCTGGCTTAGTTTTTGCAAACTGATCCTGCACCCGCTGTTTGTCGCTATCGGCGTGCTCGTGCTGTTCCCGCTGGACGCTTACACAGCAACCGTCGTCATCTCGGCCTCGGCTCTGCCGGTCGCCGGAAACGTCTATATGCTGGCGCAACATTACGGCCTCGCGCCACACCGGGTCTCGGCCGCGATCCTGTTCTCAACAGCGGCAAGCATCTTTACCGTCCCCGTCATCATCGCGTGGGCCAGCGCGCCCTAATTCTTTTGTTCAAAAATATCCCCGCCGGAGGCTCCTCCCCTAGACGCAGCCTCCAACGTTAGTTAGCCATCAGTAACCACAATCCAAGGAGCGACCAAAATGGAAACCCTCTCAGAAAATACCTGCTTTGGTGGCGTTCAGGGCGTCTATCGCCACGCCTCAACCGCGTGCAAATGCGACATGACCTTTGGCTTATTCCTGCCACAAGAGGCCCAGGACGGCCCGGTACCGATCTTGTGGTATCTGTCAGGCCTGACCTGCACCCACGAGAACGCCATGGTCAAGGCCGGGGCCCAAAACTGGGCCGCCGAGCAGGGCATTGCTTTGGTGTTCCCCGACACATCCCCGCGTGGCGATGACGTAGCGGATGACGACGAATATGACCTTGGCAAAGGCGCCGGGTTTTATGTGAATGCCACTGAAAAACCTTGGGCACCGCATTATGGAATGTGGGATTATGTCGCCGAAGAACTGCCCGCCCTGTTGGTCGAAAACTTCGCCATCGACTCGGACCGTCAGTCCATCACCGGCCACTCAATGGGCGGCCATGGCGCGCTGACGCTGGCGATGAACCTGCCCGGCCGCTATCGCTCGGTCTCGGCATTTGCCCCGATTTGCAACCCAACCGGGGCCGATTGGGGCCGCAAGCAGCTGACCGCCTATCTCGGCAGCGACGAAACCACCTGGCCGCGCCATGATGCATCTTTGATGATGCGCAAATCCGGCTTTGACGGTCCGGTCCTGATCGACATTGGCACCGATGATCCGTTCATCGACCTGCTGCGCCCCGAAGCACTGGCCGCGGCCATCAGCGAACGTCGCCAGCAGGCGACGATCCGGATGCAACCGGGTTATGATCACAGCTATTTCTTTGTATCGACCTTTATGGACGACCATATCGCCTTTCACGCCGAGGCCCTCTGGGCGTGAGCGCGCTCTACATCGACGCCGACGCCTGCCCGGTCAAAGCCGAGGCCGAGCGCGTGGCAACGCGCCGCAAAATGATGATGTATGTGGTGTCAAACGGCGGCTTGCGCCCGTCGCAAAACCCGCTTGTTGAAAACATCATCGTAGATGCGGGCGCCGATGTGGCTGATATCTGGATCGCGGATCGCTGCGGCACTGGCGATGTGGTTGTCACCGGTGACATTCCACTGGCGGCCAAATGTATCGCGGCAGGCGCGCGGGTTTTGCGCCACAATGGTGATGCGTTCACCCCGGCCAATATCGGCCAGCAACTGGCGATGCGCGATCTGATGGCGGATATGCGCGCGGCCAACCCTTTGGGCACCGGCGGCAGCGGCAAGGGCTTTACAAAGGCCGACCGCTCCCGTTTTCTGGACTCATTAGAACGTGAAATCAGGGCGGCAATGCGCGCCTGACACCCTTTTGACAAGGACAGGCATCAATGCGGCCACAGGCAGTGATTTTCGACATCGGCAATGTGCTGATAGAATGGAATCCCGAACGGTTCTATGACCGGGTAATCGGCAAAGACCGCCGCCGGGCCATGTTTGCAGAAATTGACCTGCACGGCGTCAACGACCGTGTTGATAAGGGCGCGCATTTCAAGGACACTATTTATGCAGCCGCCGATGCCAGCCCGGACTGGGGCGACGAAATCCGCATGTGGCATGACAACTGGATCGAAATGGCCTCACCGGCGATCCCTCATTCGGCCCGTCTGTTGCGCGCGCTTCGCGACAAAGACATCCCGGTTTTCGCACTCACCAATTTTGGCATCCAGACCTTTGATTTTGCCACCACGAAATACGACGTTCTGAACGAATTTGACCGCTTGTATGTGTCCGGCCACATGCAAGTCACCAAGCCGGATGCGCAAATTTATCAACAGGTTGAGGCTGATTGCGGCATTGATCCGCAGGCCCTGCTGTTCGCCGATGACCTCGCCGACAACATCCAGGCGGCACAGGCCCGTGGCTGGCAGACCCACCTGTTTACAGACCCCCAGGGCTGGGCCGATCGGTTGGTTGCCGCAGGCCTGCTCACACAGGAGCAAGCGACATGAGCGTCCCATTTATTTCCTTTCAAGACTGTGATCCGCTGCTTGATTGGTTTGAATTAACTAATGCGATGGCCGACGGTCACGACCTGCCCAAGGCCGAAATTGGCGATACGTTTTTGTATCGCGGCAAGGACACATTGCTGTCGCGTGCTGCTTGGATTGACGGACTGGGCATGGCCGTCAAAACCGCAACGATTTTTCCCGGCAATCCTGAGGCGGGCAAACCGATGGTGAACGGGGCCGTTTGCCTGTATTCTGATACCGATGGCACATTGGCGGCCCTGATTGATTTCCATTTGATTACCAAATGGAAAACCGCTGGCGACAGCCTGCTGGGCGCCTTGAAACTGGCCCGTCGTGACAGTCGCAGCATCCTGATTGTGGGTGCCGGAACGGTTGGGCGGTCGTTGTGCGATGCCTTTGGCGCCGGGTTCCCGGACGCCCAAATCGCCATCTGGAACCGCACCCAATCTAAGGCACAGGCCCTGGCCGACACCCTGCCCGGCGTCACCATAGCCGATGATCTGGAGACGGCGGTGCGCAGTGCCGACATCATCGTCAGCGCCACCATGGCAACCGACCCGTTTATTCGCGGCGACTGGCTGCGCCCCGGACAACACCTGAACCTGATCGGAGCCTATCGCCCCGACATGCGCGAAACAGATGACATCGCCCTGCAACGGGCAAAGGTGTATGTTGACAGTTTTGAAACAACTATCGGTCATATTGGCGAAATCAACATTCCGCTGACGACCGGCGCGATAACCCGTGATGATTTGCAGGCGGATTATTACGATCTCGCGGCGTTCAAACGTGGGTCCGATGACGACATTACAATTTTCAAAAATGGCGGTGGGGCGCATCTCGATTTGATGACCTGCCGCTATGTGCTTGGGAAATGGCAGTCTGCTATATGAGTATCCTTTTCCTAATCATTCTAATCGCCATTGCGGCGCCTTTTGTAATTGAAATGCGCCGCAAACCGATGGATGACGTGGCGCGCGAAAATGCCAACGGCAGCTTTGCCCAACTGACTCAGGGGGTAACGCATTACCAATGGCTTGGCCCGGTGCGCGGGCCCGTTGCGGTTTGTGTGCACGGGTTGACCACCCCGTCTTTCATTTGGAACGGCATTGCACAGGGGCTGACGATGATGGGGTTCCGGGTGTTGATCTACGACCTGTACGGGCGCGGATATTCCGACCGTCCAAGCGGCAAACAGGACCGGCATTTCTTTATTCAACAACTGGATGATCTGCTGGTTGATCAAAACGTCAAAGGCGATATAACTTTGCTGGGCTATTCATTGGGCGGCGCGATTGCCACCACCTTTGCCGCACAACAGCCCGACAAAGTGCGCCAGCTTGTGCTGTTGGCCCCGGTCGGCATGACCCTAAACACCACGCCTTTGGGCAACTTCATCGCCAAGACGCCGCTGATTGGCGATTGGCTGATGCAGATCACGTTCCCACGCAACCAACACAAAGCCGCCCG
>JBLHMP010000121.1:0-8464 GCA_047623555.1 Granulosicoccus sp. | reverse complement strand
TTTGGCCTCTTGCTCGGCCAGCGCAATCGCGTCCTGTTCGGCGACATCAACCGCGATTTCGGCCTCTTGCTCGGCGGCAACACCTGCCTTGCGGCGGGCCCAGAAATCTTCGCGCGTGTTCATTGGACGACTCTTTTGGGGATCGCCCTTTTTGGCGCGCGATACACATCCGATTCCTGACGAATGCGCAGATCACCCTTGCCGTCTTCAACAAGATCAACCCGCGCCCGATCGCGCCGCCGTTTGATGAAATCTTCGTGTTCGTGGTGCTCTTGCACAAAGTCGCGCACCCAGGCGATCAGACCGTCTGGCATCGCCACTTTTTCAACGATTTCTTCGGAACTGTCGGCATAATCCTGCGCCTCATACGTCGAGGCGGTGACCAGCACCACATCAAACGGCGCCTCGCCGGTGTCTTCGCGCAGTACCACATAAATCGATGGGATGGTGTCAGTGAGATTGGCCAAATAGGCCTCGGTTTCGGCGGCCCACAGGGTTAGGGGCAGGGTGGCGGCGTGGTATTCAACAGCCTCGTCCTGACGTCGCATTTCAACCCAATCGGCAGGGCCGGCGCCGGGTAACACAGCCACAGCTTTCCAACTCCAAACAGCCCAACGGGTCACGCCCGGCGTTTTCCGGATGACTATGCCCAACGGCATTTCACTATGGATCGCGGCCGATTGCGCCAATTTAGCTCCCACGGATGGCTCTCCCCAGCCATCCCTGCAGTGGAGTTTAGGACAGTTTTCCCTTTCCGCCAAGTAAGGATTTTTGAAATTGGTTATGTTCTTGAACCAATGAGGTTAACACTTGTTGAAATGTGAATTCAAAAGGTATGTTTTTCAGGGTTTGCGAGATACGGTTCAAAACAACGAACTGTAGCATCTGCGGTAATGGGTGTCCCGGGTGCGGTTGACAGTCGCCTGCAATTGGTGCGCAAACTGCAAGTCGGGGGCCAATCACAGGTCTCATGAGAGGAAGTATCGAATGAGCAAGTCCTTGATTTTGTGCAGCTGCATGGGCAGCCAGCCGATTGACGCATCGTTGATTGGAGACGCCGCAGGGGTAACCTGTTCACGACTGCACACCGCATTGTGTACTGACCAAATAGCGTTTGCTGCCAAGGCGTTACAGGACAAAGATGTTGTGATTTCCTGCCAACAGGAACGCGCGGTTTTTGAGGAATTGGCAGAGGAATTGGGCGTTGAGGCGCCGGGATTTGTTGATCTGCGTGATCGGGCCGGTTGGTCGGATCAGGCGGCCGACGCAGGGCCAAAGATGGCGGCGCTGGCGGCCGAGGCCCTGTTGCCTGCCGCGTTTGTGCGAACGGTGGATGTGACGTCGTTGGGCGTGTGTTTGATCATTGGCGCCGGGGATGTGGTGTTGCCCTTGGCGACACAGATATCAGGGGCGCTGGCGGTGACGGCTTTGGTCACTGACGCTGCCGACCTGCCCACAACGCGCGACTTTAATGTGGTGCGCGGCGCGCTGAAACGGGTGAGCGGCGCCTTGGGCAGCTTTGCGGTTGTGATTGATGCGTTGCAACAGATTGAACCAGCAGGCCGAGGCGATTTTAAACTGTCAGATCAACGAGATGGCGGTCTATCTGAATGTGATATTCTGATTGATTTGACCGGGGAAACGGCCTTTGTTCCAGCCCCGAACAAGCGCGAAGGTTATTTGCGCGCTGATCCGCGTGACCCTTTGGCGGTGATGCGGTTGGCAGTTGAGGTGGTGCAGCTGACCGGCACCTTCGAGAAACCATTGTACATTAAGTTGGAAGAGAGCCTGTGCGCCCATTCCCGCGCCGAACAGGTGGCCTGTTCCAAATGTATCGACATCTGCCCGACCGGCGCGATCACGGCGGATGGCGATCACGTGGCGATTGATCCGATGATCTGTGCCGGTTGTGGCGCCTGTGCGGCGTTGTGCCCATCCACCGCAATAACCTATGACGATCCGCCCGTGGCGCATGTTTTGGCGCGGATGCAGATGCTGGCGCGCACCTTTCGCAAGGCGGGTGGCCGCAACCCGCGTCTGTTGGTGCATGATGGGCATGGAGCTGAGATGATCCGCCTGGCGGCGCGTTTTGGAAGAGGATTACCTTCAGATGTGATCCCGTTGGAATTAAATGTTATTTCCGGATTTGGCCATGCTGAAATGCTGGCCGCTTTGGCGCATGGGTTTGCCCGTGTTGATGTGCTGCTGGCCCCGACAACCGAACGTGATGCGCTGCTGCGTGAAGTAGAGTTGGCCAAAGCGATTGCCGGTCCGGACCGGCTTTTCCTGCTGGACGAAACTGACCCGGATGCGATGGCTGACGCCCTTTACAGCACCACGCCGGGCGATGCGGTCAGCGTTCCGGTGCTGCCGATGGGCAACCGTCGCCAGATCGCGCGACTGTCGGCACAGGCGCTAAACCCGGATGCAACCGAGCCGTTACCGCTTCCACAAGACGCGCCTTATGGTGCGGTTCTGGTGGACACTGACGCTTGCACTTTGTGCCTGTCCTGCGTGTCGCTGTGCCCGTCTGGCGCACTTTTGGATAACCCGGACATGCCGCAATTGCGGTTTCAGGAAGATGCCTGTTTGCAATGTGGTCTGTGTTCGACAATTTGCCCTGAGGATGCGATCACCCTGCAACCGCGGCTGAATCTTGCGGATACGGCCCTTACTCAGGTGATCCTGAACGAAGAAGAACCGTATGCTTGCGTTGAATGTGGTGAGTTATTTGGGGTAAAATCAACGGTTGAACGGATCATGGAAAAACTGGCCGGCAATCACGCGATGTTTGCGACATCTGAGGCTGCAAGGATGATCCAGATGTGCAATAATTGCCGGGTCGGGGCACAGTTTAAGGTGTCTGACAATCCGTTCACTGGCGCTGAAAAACCGCGGGTGCGTCGCACCGAAGATTACCTTTCTAAACGTCGGGATCACTGAAGGTGCAGATCTGCACCCAGATCTGCGGGTTTCATCGTCGCCACATAGGCCAGAATATCATCCAGATCGTTCAGGCTGATTTCCACCGGTACGATAGACGGCGGAAATTCTTTATCAAACGGCTCGGTCACATCGGTAATCTGGGTGAACGATCCATGCGGGCGCAACAGATAGAACTGGACAAAACGGCTATTCCAATCGGCAAAACTGCGCAGCACCGCAAACGATGGCGTCGAGCCAAGGCCGTTCATTCGGTTGGCATCACTGACCACATGACAGCGGCCGCAATGGGTCAGCGACAGACGCGCGCCATAATTTTTATTTCCATCAAAATCAACGGCTTCTTCTACATATTTAATGTCATTCACTGCGGTAAAAGGCTGGGTCCCGTCCGGCTGATAACTGTTGATGGTGCGCTGGCCAATCTCGGACAACAGCCAGTCGTGAAACCGCTTTTGCCGCTTATTCGTGCCGATGCGCAAATAATAGATGACACCGCCACCGCGAAGCACCGGCGTGCCCGGACGGGCATTGGTCAACACCATGATACCGGCATCATCCTGCAGCACACGAATACCGGTTTTCAAAGAGAACCGTGGCAGGATATGCTGCAACAAACCACTGTCCAGCACAGCCTGAGGCGCCGCCAACCCAAGCGATTCGTTTTGGGCGAGAACCGGGCCAAGCGGCAGCAAAAGCAGCAAGTTGAACAATACGATACGCATAGCGCAGCCTAGAGGGTATATATGCCATGCGTCAATTACAGTGATAAGGACAAAGCGATGAGCGAAGATTTCAACATGTCGATGCGTAAGTTTCTGAAACAGGTTGGCGTTACCAGCCAGCAAGCCATCGAAGACGGGCTACGCAAAGCTGAAAATACCACGGGCAAACGCTATGAGGCGCGTGTGGTGCTGACCATCGACGGGCTGGATATTGAGCACGTGGTAACCGGAACTCTGAAAGGGGCTGACTAAGCCATGACAACACGCGAAGCCGTATTGGCGGAACTCAAGCAGATCACTGATCCGGTTAGTGGTCAGGACATCGTCACCGCAGGCATCGTCAAGGCGCTGACGGTTGAGGACGGGTTGGTCCGGTTTGTCATCGAAATTAACGCGGCTCAGGCCAAGGGCATGGAGCCAGTGCGCGCCGCCGCCGAAGCCAAGGTTCTGGCGATGGATGGCATCAGCAAGGTCTCGGCAATGATGACCGCGCATTCGCAAAAGGCGCCGCCACCGGATCTTGGGGCCAAACGCCCCAAGGCGGCGCCGGAAGGCCCGCAGAAGCTCGCTGGGATCGACCGGATTGTGGCGATTGCCTCGGGCAAAGGCGGGGTGGGAAAATCCACCGTTTCCGCCAATCTGGCCACCGCTTTGGCGGCCGAGGGCCGGCGTGTGGGTCTGTTGGATGCGGATGTGTATGGACCGTCACAGCCACGCATGTTGGGCGTTTCGGGGCGTCCGGCGTCACCTGATGGCAAGACCATTTTACCGCTGCGCAATCATGGGGTCACCATGATGTCGATGGGGCTGATGGTCAACGAAGGGCAGGCGGTTGTCTGGCGTGGTCCAATGCTGATGGGCGCGTTGCAGCAGATGATGAACCAGGTGCAATGGGGCGCGTTGGATGTGTTGATCATCGACCTGCCGCCGGGCACTGGTGATGTGCAGCTGACCCTGACGCAGAAATACGCCGTGGATGGCGCGATTATTGTCAGCACGCCGCAGGATGTGGCGCTTCTGGATGCGCGCAAGGCGATTGATATGTTCAACCAGATGAAAACGCCGATTTTTGGCATGATCGAGAATATGTCGACGCATATCTGTACAAACTGCGGTCACGAGGAACATGTGTTTGGCCATGGCGGCGTTGCGGCCGAGGCCAAGAAACTGGACGTGCCATTGTTGGCGGAAATTCCGCTGCATCTGGATATTCGTCTGGCGGCGGATGGTGGCGCACCGATTGTGGTGTCCAAACCTGACAGCCCGCAGGCGGCGGCGTTTCGCGATTTGGCGCGTGATCTGGTCGCGAAAGGGTTGGCATGAACGAGGCGCCGACCTTTCCGCCATTGTTGAACGGTGTCGCGGTTCGCGGGGCCACCGACCCGTTTGATAAGGCCTGCGCCATGGCGGCGTTGGGCTGTGACGGCGGCACGGTGGTGTTTAACCTGCAGGCTGACAAAATGCGGGTGGCTTTGGTGTTCGCGCCCGAAGTGAGGCTCGAGGCGGCGATGGCAATGCTGCCGGTCTGTGCCTTGGGGTTTCAGAACGCGCTGGGGGCGCTGGCGCCGCCCGAGGTTGCGGTGCATTTTACGTGGGATGGCGACATTAAGGTGAACGGGGCGCTGTGCGGTCGGTTGCGGGTTGCGGCGTCCGATGATGATCCCAAGTTTGAGCCGGATTGGCTGGTGGTCGGCTGGGAGCTGACGATCTATCAGACCGGCGAAAACCCCGGCGAAAACCCGGATGTGACGGCGCTCTTTGAAGAGGGCTGTTCTGAGGTTGAGCCGAAACAATTGCTGGAAAGCTGGTCGCGCCATACATTGGTCTGGATCAATCAGTGGAGCGATGGCGGCAACGCGGCGGTGCATGGCGAATGGATGGGTTTGCTGCAGGGCGTTGGCGAGCCGGTTGAAAAGGCCGGGTTTTCCGGTACGTTTCTGGGGGTTGATGATTTGTTTGGCATGTTGATTCGCGACGCTGATACGACGCATAAAGTGGCGATGAGCAGCCTGTTGGAGGGAAACCCATGAAACTGGCGCGTGCCATTCATTTTGATGAAAGCGACATGAACGTGTTTCATGCACCGGCCCGCACCGGCGAGTGGTGCATTTCTGGTGGCTTTGAATTTTCAAACTGGGGTGAGGGTGATTTGGTTGGCAAAGCGCGGCAAGCCTTTGCCAATGGTTGGCTGGGCGGCGAGACCTTTGGCCGGGTGACTTTTGTTGCCGTTACCCGGATTGAGGCGGCCGAGGTTGAGGCGCTGACCCGTGATCTGGCGCAGCATTTTGTTGATGTGTATGGCGCGCCGTCAGTTGAGGCCGCGTTGGATGTTGCGGCTGAAGAAATTGCCCATATGGCAGAGCTGTGCGACGAACATGATGGCAATACGCTGATCACTGTGGCACGGGAATTGACCGATGCCGGGGTGAAAGAGGTCTTTCGTACCATTGAGGCACAGGATGCCGGGCTTGAGCAATTTGCCATTCACGGATCGGTTGACGACTAGCGGATTAACGCCTTCGGCGGGAAGGTATTTTGCACGAGAAGAATGGGGTTCTGGGGTGGCCTTGCCGGATCGCGGTCGTTACCACGTGTGAAAATCAGGCCTTGTCCGGATATTTTTTGGTCGATGCTCCTTAATCTTGTGTTTTTGAAAGGTCTAAACCATGTCACATTTTGCAAAACTCCTTGCTGTCCCGATTGTCTTTTTTTTGGGGGCCTGCGAGAATTCGGGGGCCAATTACACGCCGGTCATAGACGGGCCAGTGAGCGCAAATTACAATGCTGATTTGTCCCAATGTCAGGCGCTTGCCGCCTCTGGGGCTGCGGTTGATGAACGCACGGCCGCCGCTGTTGCCACAGGCGCCGTCGTGGGCGGTGCGTCGTCGGTGATTTGGAACGACAACAGTAGCAAACTAGGCGAG
Organism: Granulosicoccus sp.; assembly: GCA_047623555.1. Taxonomy (GTDB): domain Bacteria; phylum Pseudomonadota; class Alphaproteobacteria; order Rhodobacterales; family Rhodobacteraceae; genus NORP181. The sequence continues at coordinate 1,872 of JBLHMP010000121.1, read as the reverse complement.
GCGGCCGCCGTTGGTGCGGTTGTTGGGCTGGCGTCTGGCCTGGCTCAGAAAAGCGGCGAACGCGAGTCTATCGTTAAGAACTGCATGCGCGGGCGTGGCTATAACGTCGTCGGGTAGTTAAGAGCCTTTGCGCGCCCGTTTCGGTTAAGGCGCGCAAAGGAGTTTGTTTTATCCGACGCGGTTGGCGATCAGATCCTCTACCACCGACGGGTCAGCCAAGGTTGAGATATCGCCAAGGGCGCCATAGTCGTTTTCAGCGATCTTGCGCAGAATACGGCGCATGATTTTGCCTGAGCGGGTTTTTGGCAGGCCCGGCGCCCATTGGATCACGTCTGGCGTGGCAATTGGGCCAATTTCGGCACGCACCCACATGCGCAGCCCTTTCAGCAACTCATCCGAAGGCGTTTCGCCGTTCATCAAGGTGACATAGCAATAGATGCCTTGTCCTTTGATATCATGCGGATAACCGACAACCGCAGCCTCGGCGACTTTGGGATGGGCCACCAGCGCGCTTTCGACTTCGGCGGTGCCCATGCGGTGGCCAGACACGTTGATGACGTCATCAACCCGGCCAGTGATCCAATAATCGCCATCGGCGTCGCGTTTGCTGCCATCGCCTGAAAAGTAATAGCCTTTGTAGTCCGAGAAATAGGTGGTCTCAAACCGTTCATGGTCGCCCCAGATGGTGCGCATCTGGCCGGGCCAGCTGTCTTTGATACACAGAACGCCCTCGGCTGGGTTGCCCACGATCTCAGCACCGGATGTTGGGTCAAGGATAACCGGGATGATGCCAAAGAACGGTTTCATCGCCGCTCCGGGTTTGACGGAATGCGCACCGGGCAGCGGTGTCATCATATGGCCGCCGGTTTCGGTCTGCCACCAGGTGTCAATGATGGGGCATTTGCCTTTGCCAACAACGTCATTGTACCAGTTCCAGGCCTCGGGATTGATCGGTTCGCCAACAGAGCCAAGCAATTTCAACGCACTCAGGTCGCATTTTTCAACATATTCCGGCCCTTGCGCCATCAGCGCGCGAATGGCGGTGGGGGCGGTGTAGAACTGGTTGACCGAATGCTTCTCGCAGACCTGCCAGAAGCGGCTGGCATCCGGGTAAGTTGGCACGCCTTCAAACATCAGCGTCGTGGCGCCATTGGCCAGCGGGCCATAGACGATATAGCTGTGACCGGTGACCCAGCCGACATCGGCGGTACACCAGAACACATCGCCTTCGTGGTAATCAAAGCTGACCTCATGGGTCATCGCCGCATAGACGATATAGCCGCCAGTGGTGTGTACCACACCTTTGGGCATGCCGGTTGAGCCGGATGTATAGAGGATGAACAGCGGATCTTCGGCGTTCATCTCAGTTGGTTCACAGGTTGTGGATGCGTCCACGGCCAGCGCGTTATAATCAAAGTCGCGCCCGTCGAGCCATGTGGTCTGGCCGCCGGTGCGTTTGACCACCAGACATTTGACCGTATCTTTACAGTGCAGCAGCGCCACATCGACATTGGATTTCAGCGGTGTCGCCTTGCCGCCACGCGGCGCATGGTCGGCGGTGATGACAACTTTGGCCTCACTGCCGTTGATCCGCGCGGATAGGGCGTCGGCCGAGAAACCGGCGAAAACGATGGAATGGATGGCACCGATACGGGCGCAGGCCAGCATGGCATAGGCGGCTTCGGGGATCATCGGCATATAGATGATGACACGGTCGCCCTTGGCCACCCCCATGGATTTCAGAATGTTGGCCATGCGGCAGGTATTGGCGTGCAGTTCACGATAGGTGATATGAAGCGCATCCTCATCCGGGCTATCGGGTTCCCATATGATGGCGGTTTGGTCGCCGCGCGTGGCCAGATGCCGGTCGAT
>JBLHMP010000120.1:0-9009 GCA_047623555.1 Granulosicoccus sp. | reverse complement strand
AATGACACGGCAATCCGGCCAGTGGCGCGGCAAATCCTTCATCCAGGGCGGGCGGAAACTGCTGCGCGATGCGCTTTATATGCCTGCTCTCGTCGCCATGCGACACAATCCTGATCTCAAAGCCAAACACACCGCCCTCATCAAAGCAGGAAAACCCGCGAAAGTTGCTCTCGTCGCCTTGATGCGAAGACTGATCATCCTCGTCAACACGCTGATCCGAGAGGGTCGGGAATGGGAGAAAAACAGGGCTTGATCAAGACGGATACTACAACCTCACAAAATGCACCGTTTCGCACGAGGTCGGCAGCCGTTTGAATGTCCGGTGCCAAATAGCGACCATCGGTCAGCGTCTCAACATCCACGCGCACTCTGTCCACAACCAATTGCAACGCAGCAGATGTTTTCAACGGTGCATACGCATCAGACTACCAGCGGCGATGATCTGGTCTGTGATGTCTGGTCTGCTGGGCGGCATATGGTGCAAAACGGACGCCACATCGCCCGCGAGGAAATCACGAAATCCTATCGTGCCTGCCTGTCGCGACTGGCCGAGGTGATGTGATATGGGGCTTAGCTGGCAGGATATTCACGCCGATGCACTGCGCCGAATTCAGTCGCGCCACCGTCAATCGCGCCTTGCGTGCCCTCGCCGATGAGGGGTGGCTTGAACGTCGTCGCAAGGCCGGAACCCGCGTTTCCCTGTCGCCCAAACGCCATGCGCAGATGGCGATTCCGGTGATCCGGCAAGAGATCGAAGCCTTGGGCCACCGCTTTTCCCACCAGCTGATTGAGCGAGTCACCGCACCGATGCCAGCCCAGCAAAGCAACGCGCTTGGCCTGCCTGTCGGCACCACCGCCCACCATGTCCGTAGCCAGTATTTGGCCGATGACCGCCCGTTTGCCTATGAAGATCGCTGGGTCAATCTGATCGCCGCCCCCGGTTTTGACAGCAGCCCGCTGGACCAGATAAGCCCCAATGAATGGTTGGTGCAAAACACGCCGTTAGCCCATGGCACGTTGGACTATTGCGCAGCGGCAGCGACTGACGAACAGGCCGCGCATCTGGACTGTGCGCCCGGAACATCGGTCATGGTGCTCGAACGCTATACATTTGGGCCGCACGCGCCGGTGACAGCGATGAGCCTGACTTACGCGCCGGGTCACCGCCTGCACCTACGGATTTAACCTAAGACTGCGCCCGCAACCAGTCCATAACGGCGGGGCGGACCGACTGATCACCGCGATCGCGCGCATCAAAGATAACTTTGCGCACGGCGCCAAGGTCGGACCGCAGCAACAGGCTTTTGACCGGCCCGATTGAGGCCGCACGCATCGACAAAGACCGCAGGCCAATCGCCGCCAGACACAGCGCCTCGACCGGACGGCCTGCGTCCTCGCCGCAAAACGACAACGGTGTGTTGCTAATGTTGCAGCGTCCGACGATCTGTTCAATCAGGCCAAGGAAGCTGACATTCAGCGTATCATAGCGCCGCCGCACCCGTTCGTTTTCGCGATCCGCCGCAAAGAAAAACTGTTTCAGATCATTGCCACCAATGGACAAAAACTCGACCTCGTCAAAGAATTTTTGCGGCGCAAAGGCCAGCGACGGCGTCTCGAGCATGGCACCGACTTTCAGCGAATAGGGCATCGGATGCCCCAGCCGCTCTTCAAGAGCGATGGTTTTTTCTAACTCGGCCCGCGCGGCGCGGTATTCTTCGAACTGGGCAACAAACGGGAACATGATGCTAAGCGGGCGACCATTCGCCGCCCGGATCAACGCCTGAAGCTGCATCCGCATCATGCCCGGTTTATCCAGCCCAACCCGGATCGCCCGCCAGCCCAGCGCCGGATTGGGTTCGTCATTGGGCTTCATATAGGGCAGCACTTTGTCGGAGCCGATATCAAGCGTGCGAAACACCACGCCCTTGCCGTGGGCCGAATCCAGAACGCGGGAATACAGCGCCACCAGCTCGGACCGTTTTGGCATTTGGTTGCGAACGAGAAACTGCAATTCAGTGCGAAATAGCCCGACGCCTTCGGCACCAGATCCGTCCAGTGACGGCAAATCCGCCATAAGACCGGCATTCATCTGCAACGACAGTTTCTGACCATCCAGCGTCACCGTTGGTTTATCGCGGATCGAGGCATAACGTTCCTGCGCCTGGGCCTGCATGGCAATTTTGTCGCGAATGGCAGTGACAACGCTATCATCAGGACGCAAATGCACCACGCCATGGTCGCCATCCACCAAAATGTGATCGCCGTTCAGCGCCTCGTTGGTGGCCCGCCCGGCATGTACCACCAACGGAATCGCCAGCGCCCGCGCCACAATTGCCGCGTGGCTGCCAACCGAGCCCTCTTCGAGCACGATACCGCGCAAAGATCGGCCATAGCCCAGTAATTCGGCGGGGCCGATGCTGCGGGCTATCAGGATCGGATCGGCCGGCATTTCCGCACCGGTATCGGTGCCCTGCCCGGTCAGGATCCGCAACATACGGTTGGACAGATCATCCAGATCCGCCAGCCGTTCGCGCAGATAGGCATCTGACACCTGCTCCATACGGGCACGGGCCTGCGATTGTTCTTTTTCCACCGCCGCCTCGGCACTGAGGCCGCGGCTGATGTCTTCCTCCATCCGGCGCATCCAGCCTTTGGAATTGGCAAACATCCGGTACGCTTCGAGCACCTGAAGCTGCTCTTTGTCACCGCCGCGCGACATTTCCAGCATCTTGTCGACACCAACGCGCAGCTGCTCAACGGCATCGTTCAAACGCCCATGTTCAACATCGGGGTCATCGGCAATTGGATTGGACACAACCACCCGCGGCTCGTGCAGCCAGACGTGGCCCTCGGCGGTGCCATCCTGGCCAGTTGTGCCGCGCATCAATACCGGTTGCTGGTGGCGGGCGGACAATGCGGCCCCCTCGCCGATGAACGCGCCAAGCTCGGTCATTTCGGCCAGCACCATCGCCACAACTTCTAGCGCATAGATTTCGTCGGCCGAATACACCCGTGCATCGCGCGATTGCACAACAAGAACGCCCAGCTTTTCGCCCAGACGCTGTACCGGAATGCCCAGAAACGACGAATACCGCTCTTCGCCGGTCTCGGGCATAAAACGAAAGCCCTTTTCCGCCGGCGCATCCGGCGTATTCATGAATTTGCCGGTCTTGGCGACACGGCCAACCAGACCTTCGCCCAGACGCATCCGGGTTTGATGCACCGCATCCGCCTCGAGGCCTTGGGTAGCGCAAAGTTCCAGTGTAACGTCGTCGCGGAACAGATAGATTGAGCACACTTCGGTGCCCATGCTGTCCGCGATCAAATGCGTAATCTTGTCCAGACGCGCCTGCCCGGCGTCATCGCTCGCCATCGCATCGCGCAGGCGCCGCAGCAGTTTGCGGCTTTCGGATTCAGATGTATCGGCCATATGTTCCGCTCTGTTCCCAGCATTAAACCGCTGGAACAGAAATGCTCAGGCGGTTTTGTCCAGTTCAAAGGCATCATGCAGGGCTTGGACCGCAAGTTCCATGTATTTTCTGTCGATAAGGACAGAAATCTTTATTTCGGACGTCGTAATCACCTTGATGTTGATACCTTCAACTGACAGCACCCGGAACATTTTCGCCGCCACGCCGGTGTGGCTGCGCATACCAATGCCAACCACTGAAATCTTGGCCACTTCGGTATCAGCCACCAGTTCAACAAAGTTGAGCACATCATTTTCATGCGCTGCGGCCAGCGCCTTTTCAGCGCGCCCAACCTGATCGGTCGGACAGGAAAAGGTCATATCCGTGCGGCCCTCTTCGCTGATGTTCTGCACGATCATGTCAACGTTGACGCCCGCATCTGACAACGCGGTAAAGATGGTTGCGGCGACACCGGGGCGGTCCGCCACACTAAGCAGGGTCAGTTTTGCCTCGTCCCGCGAATGGGCCACACCGGCCACGATATTGGATTCCATGATTTCCTCCTCAGCGCAGACCAAAGTGCCGGTATTATCCGACTGGCCCTCAAAACTCGACAACACCCGCAGGCGTACTTTATAGCGCATCGCCAGCTCAACCGACCGGGTTTGCAGCACTTTCGCCCCAAGCGAGGCCAGCTCCAACATTTCCTCAAACGCGATGCGATCAAGTTTACGCGCCTTGGAACAAACCCGCGGATCAGCGGTATAAACGCCATCCACATCGGTATAAATATCGCACCGCTCGGCCCTAAATGCGGCGGCAAAGGCCACTGCTGTGGTGTCAGAACCGCCGCGACCCAGCGTTGTAATGCGCCCTTCAGGGCTGCGACCCTGAAACCCGGCGACAACGGCAACGCGCATGCCTTCGCCGAATTTCGCCATGATGTTTTCCGGTGGGATATCCTCAATCCGGGCGGCGGAATGGGCGCTGGTGGTTAAAACCGGCACTTGCCAGCCTTGCCAAGAGCGCGCCGGAATGTCCATTTCCTGCAAGGTCAATGCCATCAACCCGGCGGTGACGTTTTCGCCCGAGGCCACAACAGCATCATATTCGCGCGCGTCAAACATGGGCGAGGTTTCGCTGACCCAGCCGACCAGTTCGTTGGTTTTACCAGACATCGCCGAAACGATGACAATGACATCATAGCCATTGGCCACCTCAACGCCGACGCGTTTGGCGGCGCGGCGGATGCGGTCCAGATTGGCAACTGATGTGCCACCGAATTTCATGACCAGAACGGGCATATTTGGGTGTTCCCATGTCCTTTGGTTTCAAGCTCATAGCCTCTTATGCCAGCCGCGATCCAAGGGCAAGTGATGTAGGGCCAGCTTACTTTACACGCGACGAGAGTGCTGTCACTTTGCACCGAGAAAGCCCAATGAATTAGGAACCCCAATGCGCCTGATATTTGCCCTGACGCTCACCGTATTTTCTGCCCCTGCCCTGATGGCCCAAACGGCCCAGGTGGATGCCACGGATGGTACAAATTCGCTGGGCGAACTGCCATGCGCCAATCTTGACTCAGCCCAGCTAAGTCTGTGCCCCTACGAGGCGCTGAAACAGGGCCAGCCTGATGTGACTGTGCGGGTGTTACTGCCGGGCGGAGACGTTCGCTATATCTATTTTGAGGATGGCAAACCCGCCTCAACCAATGCCACGTCCAAGATGACCAGCAACCACCATGACAGCACGATCTATGTGTATATTGAGCCGACCGAACGCTATGAAATCCCGGAATCGGTGCTGTTGCCGACCAACAATTAGTTGATTTTGCGAGCGGGCAAAAACGGCAGCGGCATCACCGGAATGCCCTCTTCGATCAGTTTGCGGGCCTCTTCGGGCTTGGCCTCGCCATAGATCGCGCGTTCAGGCGTGTCGCCATCATGCATCGCCCGCGCCTCGGTGGCGAAATTCATGCCAACATAGTCGGAATTATCCTCGATCTCTTTGCGCAGATTGGCCAAGGCCTGTTCTTGCAGATTGGCCGGTTTGCTTAACGTGCCGGGTCTGATCGGTTCAGGTGCAACCTCAGGCGCGGTGACATCACGCCCGGTCGTGACCCGAGGCGCCATAATTGCCTTATCAACCTGTGCATTACCACAGATCGCGCAACTAACATGCCCGACCACCGACAGCTTTTCATAGGCCTCAGCCGACTGAAACCAACTGTCAAATCTATGCCCTTCGGCGCATTTCAAAGCGTATCGTATCATAAGATATAACTGAGGCCTTACCCATCCAAGCGCAAGAGCCTTGCCGCGATCTAGTTAAGAACTTGCAGATCAAAGTCGCGCAAAATGCGTGCCAATTCCGGTTCGTGCACCCGCGCGGCCGCCTTTTTGGGTGTATACCATTTGCGCCGCCGCTGACCCTTTTCAGGGAAATCTGTCACCAGTTCTTTCACCCGCACCGGATAGACCAGCACCACGCAGGGCAACCCGACGCCTTGCGCCATGGTTTTGTTATATGAATACAGCCCCAGACATTGCTCATGGGGTTTGCCAATAACACCCGCCTCTTCCCAGGCCTCTTGTGCGGCCGATTGCGCCGGGGTTTTGCCATCCATCGGCCAGCCTTTGGGAACAATCCAACGCCCGGTACCGCGCGACGTGACCAACAGAATTTCGGGTTTGCCACGCACAATCCGGTAACACAGTGCCGAAAACTGGCTGCGCACATCGCTTTTATGCGAGGCGCGGATGCTGATTGGCAGTTGTTTTATCATCATGGCGGGATCATGGCTCTTAGGTCGTTTTCGTAAATACTACACTGAAAATGGCAAAGGTTCACCCAACTTCGTCAAAATACGCTACATTTAGTAGGATAACACCCCAAAACATCAATATACCGGCCTACTTATTGATTTTCTGTTGCATCTTTTGTGTCAACCGCTGGATCAACTCGTCTTCTGGGATGTCAGTATCAATCGCCAACCGGCGCAGACCAAAATGCACATGCGCGATTTCCTGATAATACGACGTATAGACGTAATTTGCCGTAGCCCCGGCAACTGCGCCCAAAACCGGCACCGCCTGCGCCGCCAGTTTCTGCCCTAAAACAGCCGCCAAACGCGGTGCCACAATAGCCAATAATTTATTCATGGCACCGCCGGTCAGCGCCAGCCTGACCGATACAAACCCCATATCCGATCCATCATCGCTGGCCAGTGGCCCAGCGGCGGCAAAGACCCGAATACAGTCAAATTGAATGTTCTCTGAGGCCGGATTAAAGCCGTATTCTTTGGCTACGTCCTGAATGGAGCGCAAAAGCATCGTTGTGGTCACCGGCAGTTCAACCAGCGCCGATGGCAGGCCGCCCAGACCACCCGCAGCGCCCATCGCGGTGGTGACAACCCGGTTCACCCGGTCGCTTTGATTTGGCACCGCTTTGCGTGATTTATGCGCTGTCCGCATGGCCAGACGCAGCGCCTGATCCACCGTATTGCCAAGGCCATCGCGCACATTCTGCGGCAAACGGTCCAGCAGGTTTTCAGCGGTGCCGCCCAGCAGGTTCAGCAATTGCACACCAAGCCCACCCGCCGCACGATAGCGCTCGGCGAGTTGGGTCAGTTCTGCCTCGGTATCAACGGCGATCAGGGTTGTTGTGTCACTCATGTCGGCTCCTTGTTGCCTCATAAGTTAGGGGGAAAGTGGCGGATTTCAATGCTTAGATGCGATCCAGCGGGTCACCGGGCCGTAGATCCCTTGCCAGGCATCGGGGCGTAATTCATGGCCCAAAATCCGGTCAGGATTGGTTGGCGGCGGCATATCCACCCCGCGCAATGGTCGAAACCCAAAGCGCCCGTAATAGGGCGCGTCGCCGATTAACATAACCCTCGCCCAGTCTTTCGCTTGTGCCACTTTTAGCGCATCGCGGATCAGAACGCCGCCTAATCCTTCGCCCTGATGCGTTGGATGCACCGCCACCGGACCCAGCAACAATGCCGTGGCGTCGCCGACGCAGACAGGCCAGAACCGGATGGCCCCGGCCAGAATTCCGTCGCTATCGCGCGCCACCAGCGACAGGTCCGCCACCGGAGGAATGTCATCACGCAGTCGATACGACGACAGCGCCTCGCGCCCGGGCGCGAAACACAAATCATACAACGCCTCGACCTCCCACCAGTCGTCAGGCATTTCCAGTTTTAGTTCAATCACCTGCCCGACCCTGCCTTCATGTCCCAAATCAGTGCTGGAAATCGCCCTATCACGGCGGATAGTATCGTTTTTTTCTATTCATTAGCGCACTTCCAGCGTAATTTAGTCGGAATTATCGTCAAAACAACCCATTCTCATCCAGCCTCGGCGCGCTCAACATCACGCATTCGGCAGACTGACACCAGCACGACCCAAAGTACAACACGATGAGTTGCTTTGTGCTTTGACACGAAAAAGCCCGGCACGAACCGGGCGGGCGAAATTGTAGTCGAAGGGTCGATCGGTCATGCAGGAATTTTGGATCTCGGCACAGCCGCTTTGAACGGTTGGCTGCGTGGTGGCGGTGTTGGACGCACCGCTGCCACCACTGCAGAAGGAGTAAGATTGTGAACGGCGCTGTCTCCGACATTTGCAGTGGACTGTTTTCTGCGCTTTCGGCCGAGGCTGTGTGGAAACGCATTTGATTGCGTGTTTTGTGTCTCTGCTTTTCCGCCTTTGGCGTTTTTCCATTCCAGGAGCGTGATTTGTCCCAAATGGGGTCCTGTTTGGCCGAGTCGGGGCTTTGATAGGGGGTTTTGCCCGACAATTAACGTTGTTTGGTTCAATTACACCCTCAACGCGGCCATCAAAGGGGCAATCCCGATGATTTTGAGGACTCGCTTGAAATTGTAAGCTAGGACATGCCGACTCATCTCGGCGGCGACCTTTTCTCGTGTTCTGGTCAGTAAATGGGTGTACCCCATCCAAGCCTTCAATGTTCCAAAGAGATGTTCAACGGTTGATCTGCGGATCCGCATGGCGTCAGGTTTTTCTTCCAACCTGCGCTCGATATCATCCAGTACATCTTCTTGTTCCCAACGTCGGATGCGGCGCAGTTTCTCTGTCGTGCAGCGCGGCTTGAGGTGGCAATTTGAACAGGCCGATAGATGCCGGTAGAAGTTGATCTCGCTTTGACGATCTGACCGGTGGGCACCCTTGGTCAGAGTCTGACCTGCCGGGCAGATATAAACATCGTTCTGTGCATCGCAGCGAAAGTCTTGTGTGGATGGCTCCTGCATAGCAAGACATATTTGATCAGATTTGTGCATTAGTCAGAAGCAGTCATGTGTCCCGCTGCCGGCAGTGCATGCATGAAAGGGATCTGTTTGCGCGGTTTTGACCGCTGGCCCTCCCTCTCGGGACATTGCTTCGCAATACCCTTCCGGGCAGTGGATGGGTTCCGTAAACCAAGTCCCTTACAGTTTAGCGGGCTCTATCGCCCGGGACTTTCGACGGGGTGTCTTGGTTTTGGCGGCAGACTTATGCACTATCATCTCGCGGGTCTTGCTAACTCGTTGTTCTTCCTCCGTTAGCCCGTGTGCGGTGTATATGGTTCGTTGCGG
>JBLHMP010000119.1:0-9030 GCA_047623555.1 Granulosicoccus sp. | reverse complement strand
GCGCCCGGACTTCTGTTGAAAAACGGTTTCCTGAATTTCCTTTGATCATGACTTATCTTCCAAGCTTTATGATCTCCGATAAACCCGGTCTGGTTCAGAAGCCTACGGCGTAGTTGACGAGGTGGCGGCGCTGATTGCTGACAAGCCGGACCCCAAGGTGCACGGCCTTACAGCAACATTGCTTGCGTCGCGGGAGGCGTCTGGGTGCGATACAACGGAACTGGTCAATCGGTGTTTTGTGGCCAGAACGCAAATCGCCTTTTACGAGGCAGGTTTACAGAAAAACCCCGGCTTGCGCACGGTGGCCATGTTGGCGCGGGGCTATGAACTACCCTTGTGGCGCGTGGTGCTGGCCACCCTGTCCGAAATTCGTATACCGCCTATTTCCGCACCCAGTGCGAAGCCGGTTCGCAAGCGCAAGAGGCTGGCCAAAGCGGTTTAGAAAAGGCCCCGGTTAAATATCGCGGCTACCGGATAACGTATAGCTTGAAAAGAAGGTCAGAAATTTTGACTAGTGTACCAATTGTTGTACAAAAACAATAGCTTATAGACAAAGCGCGTTCCCAACGCTATGGTATAACCCACATTCATTATGTGGGGATAAACCATGAACAATGTTACCAAGTTGCAACGTGTCCAACTGCCGGAACTGACACCAGAACAAGAGCGCGAGTGCTTCGCTGGCGCGTGGGTAATGGATCGGCTTATGGCATTTCTGCCGTACACGGATTTCAAAGTGCTGCGCATGATCTTTGCCGACACCTACGTCATGGGCAGGCAGGACGCGCCGATAAGCCTAAACGACTTCACTGACGGCTATCACGATGCCCGTGGGTTCCATGGTGGCACTGGCCTGACCAAGCCCACAGTACGGGCGTCAATCAAGTCCCTCATGGAAGCCGAATATGTCTCGCGCACCAAAGACGGGCCGTTCCGTGAACCGCACCGGTACAGGGTGAACTTTGAGCCTTTGATTAGGGACCTTTACAGCCGGGCCAACCCGGTACGCAGACGCACCCGCAAATAAAAAACCCCGCCGGGCGCAACCGGCAGGGCCTTATAGGGGCAAGCCCCGCGATCTTTCCACAACCAAATAGAAAGGATGTATACCATGGCATACCAAGGCGAAACTGTCAAGCCCGCCTTCGACCTAGACACACCTCCAAATCACGTGAAACTGTGCCAAATAATCTGGCAATCCATGGTGGATGATGGCCACGAAAGGGACGGGTACCGGTGGGCGGAACCTCTGTCACAAGCTGAATGGGTGGAGCGGGTTGGTATCAGCCCCCGCACGTTGCGGAACCTAATCAAGTTACCGCCGATAATTGCCAAGACACGCGGTCACGGCAAAGCCAAGGTAACCTACTTGCGGGTGGGAGACCCAGACCCCAAAGCGGAACAAGAAGCCAAACAACGACACGTGGCCAACATCCTTTCCAAGACTTTCAGAACGCATATGTCAGGCCGCGAACTATCCGAAGTCCGTGCCAAGTACACCAAATTGGCACTACAGGACAGAAGCCCACGTTCGCGGGTGCGCCTAGTAGGTAGGCAACGGCTCGAACTGCAAGAGGTCGGACGAAAATGGAAGATAACGCCCCCGAAACTTTACGGGTATCTTAATGGCTTGGTTGAAAACTGGCCAAACGGATGGGAACCAGCAATATTCCATTACACCTTAAATCATTGGCATGTTTTTATGGATCGAGTGAAGATCGACCTAGATCAAGCATGGCATATGCAGGAAATCGGGTGCAAGGTGACTTTCGATGACGCGATGGAGGTTGAGGCACTGCACACCGCATACAAATTGAGGAACGTGGATTTATCGCAGTATCGGCGCGCCGGGAAGCGTGTCCGGCAGAATGGCAGGACCGTCCGCAAGGACGGCCTAGACGGTGGCTACAACTGGTGGGTATGGCGCAAACCACATCTGCCGTTCTTACTGCGCTTCGCGCACGTCGCCGCGCAAATATACCGGGAGAACAATGTTATGGAGGAGAGACAGTGAGTTGCCGGATTATCTTCTCTGAGTATTATGTCTAATAGTTCTATATCTATTATTATTACATCCAGAGAAGATACTAATACGGCAATAATAGTAAATATAGAACTATTGGCGCTGCGCCGCTGGCGCGGCTCACGTCCTGTCTAGTCGTATTCCTCTAACTGTTCGTTTGTTGGTTATGATGGCTTCGCCTGTTCTTCTCGTTAGGCTGGTGCTGTCTGTTCCTCTCGTACAAGGCCGCAGGCCGTTCTGCCTGTTCCCTGTAAAAGGCCGCAGGCCCGCACGTAGGACACAAAGCCCCCGGCCTGCTCTGCCGTCCATGGGGCGCTGAGAGCGCCGCTAAGGGGCCTTCTCGCCATATCTTTGGGTAGGACAACCCAGAGCCACTAGATGCACTGTACGGGCCTCATATGGAGCGTATCCGATATGGGCCAACCGGCCCGATATCCACCCACGCAGGAACGCCCGAGTGCTGCAAATCTTAAGGGGGGAATATTGGGGGGAAATCGTTTTAGCGTCTGCTAAGTCATTGATTTCATTGCGCTATGGTAGCCCGTACGAGAATCGAACTCGTCTTTCCAGGTTGAAAACCTGGCGTCCTAACCGATAGACGAACGGGCCATATGGCGTGAGCGGTTCATAGTGCGTAACCGATGCCTCGCGCAAGAGGTAAAATGTCTAAATGGTGTAGATTTTTTCATGGCCCGGTTTGGTGCTTCAATTGGTCAGTGCTGCATCGTCCAAACGCAGTTGCACAGATTGGCGTCCGTTCCATGTGTTGATCTCTAATCGCCCGGCAAAGTGGAACCGCGCGCCACCATGTTCAAGCAGTCGCGGGCCAAGATCGCTGTCAAAAGCGCCGAAACATATGGCGTCGATTTTACCACCCATGCCGTCATTCAACGACAGCTTGAGGTGGGTTTCACCCACCCTGCGTGCATGTGCGACCTGCATATCCGGCAGCGCATAGCGCGGGGCAGGGGCGCCGGCGCCAAAGGGCCCTGCCTGCTCAATTTGGGTGATCAGCTCAACGCTGAGTGCGCCGGGCATCAACGCGCCGTCCAGTTTCATGTCTGGCGGTCCCATCTTGTCGGCACCTTGCTTTGCCAGCAGTTCAGACAGGCGCGCCATGGCCGGTTCCAACTGGTCCCGTGCAATGGTCAATCCGGCGGCCATCTTGTGGCCCCCGCCCTTAAGCAGCAGCCCCTCGGCGGTCATACGCTGGATCGCCGCACCCAGATCAATGCCCGAAACCGAACGCCCTGAGCCTTTGCCCTCATCGCCGTCCAGCCCGATCACTATCGCAGGTCGGTTGGCGGCCTCCTTAAGCCGTGAAGCGACGATCCCAACAACACCGGGGTGCCAGCCTTCGCCTGCCGCCCAGACCAAGGGCGCATCAAACCCGCGCTCTTCTGCCTGCTCCATCGCCGCCACGCGAACAGCGGCCTCGATGTCGCGTCGTTCTGTGTTCAGCATGTCCAGCTGCGTCGCCATGACTTCGGCATCAACCAACGACACCGTCGACAAAAGACGCGCGCCCAGATCGGCTTTGCCTATGCGCCCGCCCGCATTAATCCGTGGGCCCAGCATGAACCCCAGATGATAGGTGCTGGGCGCTGCGTCCATGCGCGCCACATCTGCCAGTGCCACCAGACCGGGGCGCTGACGTTGCCCCATCACCTTTAATCCTTGCCGTACCAAGGCACGGTTGGCCTCGATCAACGGCGCCACATCGGCAACCGTGGCCAGCGCCACCAGATCAAGCAGCGCCATCAGGTCCGGCCCGGTATTGGCTCTGGCCTCGCGCAATTGCCGCCGTGCCTCGACAAGCATCAGGAACACGACACCGGCGGCACAGAGATAGCCCAGATCGCCGCTTTCATCCTGGCGGTTCGGGTTCACCACCGCCAAAGCATCAGGCAGGGTTTCGGCCCCCAAATGATGGTCAAGCACGATGACATCTGTGCCTTTGGCCGCTGCAATCGGCTCAAACGACAAGGTGCCGCAATCGACGCAGATGATCAGTTCATGGGCCGCTGCCAGCTTCTGCATCGCAGGCACATTCGGGCCATAGCCTTCCTCGATCCGGTCCGGCACATACAACGTCGCGTCCAGCCCCATGCCGCGCAGCCAAACGATGAGCAAGGCCGCAGAACTGCCGCCATCCACATCGTAATCCGCAAAGATCGCAATTCGCTCACGTTTGCGCACAGCCAGCAAAAACCGCTCAGCGGCGACGCTCATATCCTTCAGGCCGCGTGGGTCGGGCAACAAATCTCTTAAACTGGGGCTTAAAAATTCCTCGGCTTCTGCCACGGGCACGCCGCGCCGCGCCAAGACCTGACACAACGCGCGGGGCAATCCCGTTCCCTGGGCAATCGCGTCCGTCGCCCGGTCTACCTCGATCGAAGGCCCAACCCAGGCCCGCCCGGTCAGAGACCGCTCTACCCCTAAAAATGCCATGCTATCCCCCAAAAGCCAAAGGCCGGACCCACTAAGACCCGGCCCCCAAATTCTTCTCGTCCCAAATACCTCCGCCGGAGGCTCCGACATCACCCAAATAGGACAAACCCCTCAACTCAGGCTGTTGGACTGCGATACAACACCCGCCGAACCGATCCAGTTTTGGACCGCATCAACAGGGTTTCGGTGGTCAACCAACCGGGTTCGCGTTGAATGCCCGGCAACAATGTACCACCCGTCACGCCCGTGGCGGCAAAAATCACGTCCTGCGTCACCATTTCATCGCGTGTATAAATCCGGTTCAGATCGGTGATCCCGGCCTTGGCGGCGCGTCCGCGTTCGTCATCGTTGCGGAACAACAGACGGCCATACATCTGCCCACCCATACATTTCAACGCAGCGGCCGCGAGAACACCCTCGGGCGCCCCTCCTGATCCCATATACATGTCGATGCCGGTTGTTTCGGCCTCAGCGCAATGCATAATGCCGGCCACATCGCCATCGCTGATCAGGCGGATCGCAGCACCTGTACTACGCACTTGGGCGATGATTTCCTCGTGGCGCGGACGCTCAAGAATACAGACGGTAATGTCGGATGGTTTACAGCCCTTGGCGGCGGCCAGCGCGTTCACCCGCTCAATCGGGCTCATGTCCAACGTCACTACATCATCGTCATATCCGGGGCCGATGGCCAGCTTGTCCATATACACATCAGGTGCATGCAGCATTGATCCACGGGGGCCCATGGCGATCACGGTCAGCGCGTTGGGCATGTCTTTGGCGGTCAGCGTTGTGCCCTCAAGCGGGTCCAGCGCGATGTCCACGCCGGGGCCATTGCCGGTGCCGACCTCTTCGCCGATGAACAGCATTGGGGCTTCGTCGCGTTCGCCTTCGCCGATGACCACAACGCCGGCAATATCCAGCATGTTCAGTTGTTCGCGCATGGCGTTGACTGCGGCCTGATCGGCGGCCTTTTCGTCACCGCGACCGATCAAGTCGGCCGAGGCAATGGCGGCGGCTTCGGAAACCCGGGCCAGACCCAGTGACAACATACGGTCGTGAAATTCTACGGTTGAGGACATGGAAAACTCCTTAGGGCAATAATTTTAATGGCTATGTTAAACGTGTTCGATACGCAAAGCGACCGGAACCGAGGCCATGACGCCGGTTTCCAGCATCGCATTTAACGCTTTATCCAGCGCTTCGCGGGTGGTTTTGTGAGTCACGATCAGAACAGGCGCGGTGGCTTCGGAATGGCCATACTGGCGCATCCGGTCGATGGATATGCCGGAATTTCCCAAAATCGTAGTGATTTTGGCCAAGGCACCGGGTTTGTCCATCAGTGTCATGCGCAAATAATATGGCGCAGGCAGACCGCTGCGGGCCGGGGGTACATCGGCCAAGGTGTCGGCGGGCTGACCAAAGGTTGCCAGCCGGGTGCCGCGTGCCAGATCACAGATGTCACCAACCACGGCGCTCGCGGTGGGGCCTTCGCCCGCACCGGGGCCGCGCATGACGATCTGTTCAACCGCGTCGCCCTGGATCACCACCATATTGGTGCCGCCCTCAAGCTGGCCAAGCGGTGAGCTTGCCGGAACCAGACAGGGCATCATGCGCTGCTCAAGGCCACGGCCAGTGCGCTGTGCTACACCCAGAAGTTTGATGCGAAAGCCCATGTCGGCGGCTTGGTGAATGTCCTCAATGGTGACGCGTTCGATGCCTTCAAGCTCAATCCCGGCAAAGTCGGGACGGGTGCCAAAGGCAATCGCTGACAGAATCGCCAGTTTATGACTGGCATCGATGCCGCCCACATCCAGTGTTGGATCGGACTCAAGATAGCCCAGATCAGCAGCCTCTTGAAATACGGTGTCATAGGGCAGCCCGGCGCTCTCCATGCGGGTCAGGATATAATTGCAGGTGCCGTTCATCACGCCCATGACCCGGGTGATTTCGTTGCCTGCCAACCCTTCGCGCAGGGCCTTGATGATCGGAATGCCACCGGCAACGGCGGCCTCATAGTTGATCACTTGGCCTGCGGCTTCGGCCTGTTCGGCCAGGGCCTGACCGTGCAGCGCCAACATCGCCTTATTGGCGGTGACAACGTCTTTTCCTGCGGCCAATGCGGCCTCGGTTGCGTCTTTGGCCGGGCCATCAGCACCGCCCATCAGTTCCACAAAAATATCGACATCATCACGCGTGGCCAGCGCCACAGGATCGCTCTCCCAGGCGTAGCCTGTCAGATTAACACCGCGATCTTTGCCTGCATCGCGTGCGCTTACGGCGGCAATCTGGATGTCACGACCCGTTCGGGCGGCCAACATCGTAGCCTGTATGCGTATGATTTTCACAACGCCGACGCCGACTGTGCCCAGTCCTGCAATCCCCAGCCGCAATGGTGCACCCATGGTCGAAATTCCTGTTTCCTAGCTGAATCCGGTCTCTTGGCGTGCCTTAGCGGGTTCGGCGCGGCGGCGCAACGTAGCAGTCAGATTACTGTGAAATACCGTTATTCATCCGCGTCTGCGTCGCATTATCGAGCACAGGAGAGTTTAACCGCTTTGCTTTGCGTTCCAGCCGGTCCTGACGCGCGGTCATTTCCTGCGCGATCTTTTCGGAATCGTCCTGTGGCAGTGTTTTGGTTGTTACTGAGGGATCAAGCGCTGTTAGTTCCGGGAAATCGGCTTTGTGCACCCAGTTGGGAACCGCCTTGTCCAGTTCCGGTATCTGCGTGCAGGCGGTTAGCCACAGCGTCGCAAAAACGACAAGCGCTGCGCTAAGGAGTGGTCTGTGTCTGCGGGGCTGTGTGATCATGGGCCTTTCTGTCATATCTTTGGCCCGCCTGTCACGCCCAATCACAGGAGCCTCTGCAAAGGGGTTTTATCTGAACATGCGTTCAGATACACCTGACCCCATGGCACGCACCACCGGATCCCATTCAGGCGTCACTGGCCCGCGCATTCGCGAAACGGCGCTGCATCTGTTTGCTCGTTATGGTTTTGCTGCGGTGTCCATGCGCCGGATCGCGGGCGAGGTCGGGGTGCAGGCCGGAGCGTTGTATAATTATATGCCGGACAAGCAAAGTCTGCTGTTTGGGCTGATGCAGGGGCATATGTTGGAGCTGATGCAGGCCCGATCCGAACGCCGCGTTTCAGAAGATGTCATTGCGCGGCTTGAGGATTTCACCCGCTTTCACATCCGGTTCCATCTTGAAAAACCAGATGCGGTGTTTATTTCGTATATGGAGCTGCGCAATCTGACGCCTGAGAACTTTGCCATCATCGAAGACCTGCGCCGGTCTTATGAGGATACGCTCGAGGCGATCCTGCGGGATGGTGCCGCCAGCGGTGTGCTGGATGTTGCCGATACCAAGATCGCCACGCTGGCGGTGATTGCCATGCTGAACGGGGTCAATACCTGGTACCGGGTTGGTGGCCGCCTGTCCCTTGCCGAGATCGAAGCGATCTATTGGGACATGGTGCGCAAGGCGGTTCTGCCAAACGGGGTTAATGCGTCGGCCTAATAAACGTGCCGTTGTTCAGATCACGCATCGCCTGTTTTAGCTCGGCCTGGGTGTTCATCACGATCGGGCCATGCCAGGCAACAGGTTCATCAATCGGCGCACCGGATATGAGCAGAAAGCGCACGCCTTGGGGGCCGGCCTGCACGGTGATTTCGTCGCCGGTGCCAAAGCGCACCAAGGTGCGATCGCCACTGAGATCGCGAATGTTAAGCTCTTCTCCGGCGACCTCTTTTTCCAGCAGGATGCCCAACGGGGCAGAGGCGTCGACAAAGGCGGCGCTGCCCTCAAAGATATAAGCAAATGCACGACGATAGGTGTCGATCGGAAACGTCTTTTTGACGCCTGCGGGGATATGGATGTCGAGGTACTGCGGATCGGCAGCGATGCCGTCGACCGGGCCGGTTTTGCCCCAGAACGCGCCAACGATGACTTTGACACGGGTGCCGTCATCGTCGATGATTTCGGGGATCTCTTTGGCCTGAATGTCCTGATAACGCGGCGCGGCCATTTTCTGCGCCGCGGGCAGATTACCCCACAGCTGAAAGCCATGCATCTGGCCAGATTGATTTCCGTGTGGCATTTCCTGATGCATAATGCCCGACCCGGCGGTCATCCATTGCACATCACCAGCGCCAAGCATGCCGGTATTGCCCAGCGAGTCGCCATGTTCAACGCTGCCGGACAGCACATAGGTTATGGTCTCGATGCCGCGATGTGGGTGCCACGGGAAGCCTTTGACGAAGTCCTGCGGGTTCTCGTTGCGGAAGTCATCAAACAGCAGAAACGGGTCAAGTTCTGACGGATCCTGAAAGCCAAAGGCGCGGTGAAGTTTGACGCCGGCGCCTTCTAGAGTTGGAACGGATTTGCGGATTTCAAGGGTTGGTCTAAGGGACATTGGTGCCTCCTGTTAACGGTTGAGACAGAAATAGAGGGTGCGTTGGTGTCGTGCAATGTTGTGTGGCGAACCGGCTTTGTGCGTGGATGCACAGGAGGGGCAGTGGGGGCTGCCCCCCCCCCACACAAGGGGTTAGCGGGG
>JBLHMP010000118.1:0-9288 GCA_047623555.1 Granulosicoccus sp. | reverse complement strand
CATCAATACGCACAACACCGCCGGTCGCCCCAGTCAAATCCAGCCCGAAATGCCCGTACAGCGCATCGCCGCCCCAGACCATGTCAACGCCACCGCGCAGCCCGGCGCCAACAATCGCCGAAATTTCGACAACATCGCCATAGCTGGCAATCGTCGTCGTCGGGCCAACCTCAATAACGCCGCTCACATGGTTGCCGCCAGCCTTGCCCGCCCAGCCCGCAATGCGCACATTGGGAAGATTACCGCTGACCGCCTTCAGGCGCACCTTGATCTGCAGATAACAGCCCGGCAACAGCGGCGTTTCCCCCATGTAACGCAATTGTTGCACGCTTTGGGTTTTCAGCAATTCCAGACAGCCACCAAAATCCTGATCGGCTGGCTCAAATGCCGCATTCGCAGCGCCGCTATACGTGTCTGACCCCGGAGTTCCATCGCCGCTCGACCAAACGCCCAAACCGGATTCAAACGCTGGTGGCATCAACAGAACGCCATCGGTGATTGCCTTGTTCATATTCGTATCCCTTTTCCCAAAGCAGGCCACCTGCACGTAAAACCGCACGAACGGATACCCGCAAATAGCCCATATTCCCACATAACCCGAGAGTGCCCGGATGTGGCCAAGGAGGTATCAATCAAGGGTTAACGGGCGCTCACACCACCGTCACGGTGCCCTGCGGGATTCAGGATAACACGAACCGAAAAGCACGCTTCAATTCTGCAACACCAGCAGATGCATACCAGCGACCATGCGCCACGATGATGCGTTCCGGGGCCCAGTCGATCATCAGTTCAACAGCTTTGCGCAGTTCATCCTGCCGCTTCCGAAACGTCATGCGCATGTCACGCGGCATCTGCCCGTCCGGATCAACGATTCCCACCATACGGGCCAACAACCGCATCCACCACGGCAGGTTTGCGGCCTCAAAGTTCTCAATCAGGTCGGTCAGAATCAACGTATCCGAGTCCTGATGGAAGAACACCGCTTCTTGATGAACGTCACTGCCACGCACGATCTGTTGGTCGATTTCACCCTGCCAGGGCGTTTCGGCAAAATCGCCCAAATCATGGTCAAACCGCACCTCCATCCCCTTGCTTCTGGCCCGCGCCTGAACACCAGGAGCCGCCCAGCTTATCGTGTCCGGAAACTGTGCCTGCCGCTCAGAAACATAGGCGTAATGTATCCAGTTGGGCGCAATCAGATGGCGCACCGGGCCAAGATTGTTGAGTTCAACTATCAATCCGGCGTCCAACTTAGTCGGAGAATGCACCCAGATATCGCCGTTGCTCAGCCGAATGACAGTGGCGCGGGTCGAAAACGGCATCCCGTAAAACCGGATCATCGGACCATCAACAATCCAGATGTCCTGTGCCACCGGCTTCAGCGTATTCAGCGGTTCATACCCCATCATCGACCCTTTCTCTAACTGCCGTAACGCGCGCCCCAGCGGTCGATCAGCGCTTGCTGCAATTTCTTGGCTTTCCGGTTCCACGCCCGTGCGCCTTGCGGCACTTCGCGATCTGCGCGTTTGATCCGCGACCGAATAGCGGTATCCGCCGTAAAGATGGCAAAGGCCAATTCGGTGCCATCTGCCGCCGTCATAAACCCCGCCAACCCAGAGACAAAATTAAGCGTCCCGGTCTTGGCATCCACCTTGATCGGATGCGATTTAATAACCCGCCGCTTTGAATCCCGCATGGCAAACGGTTTCAGCAAGGGCCGCAAAACACCCCGCTTGCGCACCTGTATCAATGCCTTGACCAGATCGTTCGGGGTCATGCGTGACGCGCCCCCCAACCCGGAATGATCGACCATCTTAGTGCCGGTCATGCCAAATCTCTGACCCGCCCAACGGCTCATTTGCGCCGCTGATGCCTCTAGCGAGGCGGGTTTGCCCCCCTGAACCGCACTGGCGGTCATACCAACCATTTCGGCCGTCAGATTATTGGAATACTTCAGCATTCCCTTGATGATAACATGCAACGCCGCGCTGTCATGCTGCACCACCGTTTGGGCATTTTCACTCAGAGAGCTGTCAACCTTTGGCGCCTTCAGAACAATCCCCTGCGCCCGCGCCAACGTGCGAAACACATCCCCCGCATACAACCCGGGTTTGCGCACCGGCAGCCAGCGCGCGCCTTTGTTCCCCAGGGCCTGACTGGCCACAGTCCACTGATCCGCGCCCTTGCGGTCGGCATAGGTGTAAACCGGCACCCGCCTGTTCACCACTTTCATACGCGCCATCTGAACCGCCGGGCGATAGCGCTTGGTTCGCGCGTCCATGGTCACCGCGTAACCGCTCGTGCCGCGTTTCCATTCAAAATGCACCCGATTGTAATTTAACGCGATGCCGGACACCGCCGGGCTATATCCCAACTGATCTGGCTGCTGTGCGTCGATGCTGTGCACATAGGGCAAAAACCCGTCATAAACCCGAAACGCCCCGCGGACTTCGCGAACGCCGACAGATTTCAACCCGGCCGCCAACAATGCCAAATCATCGGTCGTCAATGTCGGATCACCGCCGCCAGCTAGGATCACATCACCCGTCAAAATGCCGTTACTCACGCTCCCTGTGGTTATAATCCGGGTGGCAAACTGATATTCCGGCCCCAAAACCTCAAGCGCATATAGCGTCGTCAAAGCCTTTGCGACACTCGCCGGAGGCAAACCGGTCTTGCCATTAACCGCCTCAAGAACACGCCCGGTTTCAACATCCGCCACAGAGCAGGCAACAACCCCGCTAATCCCCGCCGCCTTGATGAGCGCGCCAATCCCGGCATCAACACGCGCGGGCGGTTTGCCATTGCGCATCTGTGGCCTAAGGGAGGTTTTCGGGGCTCCGCCAATCGCAGGTCCTGCAATTGTTACAGCCCCAAGACCCGCTAACACAAACCGACGTGATACTTGGTTAAACATGTCTGCACTTAACCGCAGGTTCGGGTTCTAAACAAGCGCGGTAATTCAGGTTTTGGGCTCTGCGGTTCAGTTCATTGTGAAATACTGCGCGCCATTGTGCCTGTCGTCAGGACCTATTCCAATTTCCCTGCGCCCGGATCGCGCTGGACGACAAATCGACCATCGGCATATTCACAAAACACCACGCCGGGGCCGCCGCCCGCGCCAGCGTATGGCTTGCCGTGCCATCAATCCTAAACTGACGATAAATCTGCGCCGCTTTGGACATGCGCGCCGAAATCCGTTCGCCCGGTCGTGCCAAAACACCCACAGGTACGCTCTGCATGATCGCGCGCCAGTCCTGCCACAAATGCAATTGCGCCAGATTATCCGCGCCCATCAGCCAGACAAACCGAACCCCCGGATATATCGCCTGCAACGCCGCCAAAGTATCCGCCGTCGCCTGTGTGCCGAGCCGCGCCTCAATATCCGTCACTGTCACCCTTGGGTGCAGCATCACAGCCTTTGCCCGCGCCATCCGATCCGCTAGCGGCGCCGGCCCGCGCGCCTTTAACGGATTGCCAGGACTAATCAGCCACCACACGTGATCCAGACCGAACCGTTTCAACGCTTCGCGGGTGATATGCACGTGACCCGCATGGGCCGGGTCAAACGATCCGCCCAGCAGACCAATGGTTTGGCCTTGGCGTGCATATGGCTTGTTCTGAAACACCGTTCCTCCGGTAAAATTTACCCAGCCTTTGACTTAGCTACATTTCAGAAAGCTGTCTAACAAATCTTGCCATGTTTTTTTACGCCAAAATTGGCGAGTAACGGCTCAGCCTCGGGCTTCGTGAAGGCCCAAATGCC
This sequence comes from Granulosicoccus sp., assembly GCA_047623555.1. GTDB lineage: Bacteria > Pseudomonadota > Alphaproteobacteria > Rhodobacterales > Rhodobacteraceae > NORP181. Next base: position 5,522 of record JBLHMP010000118.1, on the reverse strand, counting down.
GTGTTGTGTCATATAATTCGGCACAAAATTTGGCGGCCCAGTTTTCGCATTTGGGCGCAGAAATTTCTATGTCGACTCGATCCACCAAAGGCAAACTCTTTAAATGCAGTGGTGAATTTTGCTAGCCGTGCAGGCCCTAGTTTTTGCTGGGCATTCATTCTCAGAACGATAATTGCCTGAGCTGCCGATTTATCAGCCACCGGTTTGCCATCTAATGCGCCTCGCAACCGCATCAGAATATTCAAATCTACGAGATCATGATAGTTTCCCTGTTTGGCACAAGCCTGCATTCCCAACGACAAATCAGCAGGTGTCAGCGTATTGTCAGCCTGCTGATAAGGGATGCAACCCGGGTTTTGTGTTGGGGCAAGATTGCCTTCTGTAGAAAGCCTATAATGGTTTTGGGCAGGTGGAACGCATGCCGCTATTGCCAGACTAGCCCCCAAACTAAGCAAATTTGGACTATTCGTTTCATTGTGCGTACACCTCTGTTGCGGGTGTTGCGTTCTGTTCAATCTATAGTTGACTCGGTAAATTCGAAACCCCAAGTTGCCAACAAACGACCAACTAAAAGGGCAACGCCTCACTTGAAATAGCCGACAGTTGCCGGGCGCCGCCTATTCAAACGCCAATCCCATTGTTCCGCCCGATAAAACCAACTAGACACCGGCCAACCCGTCAAGCGAGGACAAAATCATGGCCGCCTATCAATACGTTTATCACATGCAAGGGGTCTCAAAGACCTATCCCGGTGGCAAAAAGTGTTTTGAGAACATCCACCTAAATTTTCTCCCTGGCGTGAAAATAGGTGTCGTTGGTGTCAACGGCTCGGGTAAATCGACGTTGATGAAAATCATGGCCGGGTTGGATACGGATTTCACCGGCGAGGCCTGGGTCGCAGAAGGTGCCAAAGTTGGCTATCTGCCGCAGGAACCACAGCTGGACGAAACCCTGAGCGTGCGTGAAAACGTCATGCTGGGCGTGAAAGAGAAAAAGGACATTCTGGATCGTTACAACGAACTGGCGATGAACTATTCCGACGAAACCGCTGACGAAATGGCCGCCCTGCAAGACGAAATTGACGCCAAAGACCTTTGGGATTTGGACTCACAAATCGACGTCAGCATGGAGGCGCTGCGGTGCCCTGCCGATGACGCCGACATTTCGACGCTGTCTGGTGGTGAAAAGCGGCGGGTCGCCCTGTGCAAACTGCTGCTGCAACAGCCCGAAATGCTGCTGCTGGATGAACCAACCAACCACCTTGACGCGGAAACTATCGCCTGGCTGCAACAACACCTGATTGCCTATAAGGGCACGATCCTGATCGTCACCCATGACCGTTATTTTCTGGATGACATCACCAGCTGGATTCTGGAACTGGATCGCGGCCGCGGCATTCCAAACGAAGGCAACTATTCTGACTGGCTGGAACAAAAGGCCAAACGCCTGTCGCATGAGGCCCGCGAAGACAAATCCAAGCAGAAAACGCTGGAACGTGAACTGGAATGGATGCGCCAGGGGGCCAAAGCCCGTCAGACCAAATCCCGGTCGCGGATCAATGCCTATAATGACCTGCTTGGCCAATCCGAGCGCGAAAGACTGACCTATGCTCAGATCGTCATTCCTAACGGTAAACGCCTTGGCGGCAAGGTGATCGAGGTTGAAAGCCTGGCCAAACATCTCGGTGATAAACAACTCATCGAAGACCTGACTTTCGCGCTGCCCCCCGGTGGCATTGTCGGCGTGATCGGTCCCAACGGTGCCGGTAAATCTACACTGTTCGGGATGCTGACCGGCCAGATGGAACCCGATTCTGGCGCTGTCAGTTATGGCGATACAGTTGAGCTTAGCTATGTCGACCAGTCACGTGACGACCTGAAGCCAAACGAAACCGTCTGGGAGGCGATCACCGGCGGCGCCGAGATCATCGTGCTGGGCGATGCTCAGGTCAATTCAAGGGCCTATTGTTCGTCGTTCAACTTCAAAGGCGGCGATCAGCAGAAAAAGGTCGGCCAACTGTCAGGTGGTGAACGCAACCGGGTGCATATGGCGCGGTTGCTGAAAGAGGGTGGCAATGTGCTGTTACTCGATGAACCAACCAACGATCTGGACGTGGAAACATTGCGGGCATTAGAAGACGCTTTGGTTAATTTTGCTGGCTGTGCGGTGGTCATTTCCCACGACCGGTTCTTCCTGGACCGGATTTGTACACACATCCTAGCGTTTGAGGGCGACGCACATGTCGAATGGTTCGAAGGCAACTTTGAGGATTACGAGGAAGACAAAAAGCGCCGCCTTGGTGCCGATGCCTTGGAACCCAAACGCCTGAAACATAAGAAATTCGTGCGCTAAAGGCGCGCGAATTCGTTTCGTCTGGGGCGTAGGGTGGGTGAAAACCCACGCGCCTGAGTGGTAAGAAAGCGTGGGTTTTCACCCACCCTACGCCTTAACTATATCTTGCTTAATCCCGACAGGAAACGTTCAGACAACATGCCGCGCCCGGGCACCGCGCTCAATTGCGGCGGCGTGCAGCCGGTCGATATTCAGCTCATAGCGGATTTCCTCCAGCAGACGTAGTTCCTGCTCGGCCAATGCCCCGTCCGCGGCAGCAACATCACAGGCCAGTGCATACCCGGTCTCAAACAGTCGTTCCGGCAGGTTGTCACGGATCAGACCAAACATCGCGTCCAGCCCATCCTCTTGCTCAAACAAATCAAACACGATCTGGGCGACGGTGTTCATGCGATCAATGTCGTATTCACCAAAAACCGGCAAATTGTTGACTGCCGCCTGGATTTTCACCAACTCGGCGGTGCGAATGTCTTCATCCGATGCAGAAATGGCAATCATCAGTGCAACAAGGCAGTCCTGCGGGCTAAGGGCGTGTGGTTCAGAGTCAGTCACGGGATTTGTCCTTTGCATTACCTACTGTTGCCCTAGAGATTATTGACGACGCCCCTCCAGCACAATAGGTAGCGGCGCAACGTCGCGCGTTATGCGCCAATTCTAGCCGGAGAGCCCCAATGTCTGACCTGCGTGCCGCCGCATTAGCGTCCAAAGCCTGGCCTTTCGAAGAAGCCCGTCGGGTGCTCAAACGCTTTGCCAAAGCACCACCGGAAAAGGGCTTTGTGTTATTTGAGACCTGTTACGGCCCCTCAGGCCTACCCCATATAGGCACCTTTGGTGAGGTTGCACGCACCGCCATGGTGCGCCGCGCATTTGAAGCCCTTAGCGATATTCCGACCAAGCTTATCAGCTTTTCGGACGATCTTGACGGCATGCGCAAAGTTCCCGGCAACGTGCCCAACCCCGAAAAGCTAGAACCGTTCTTGCAACAACCACTGACCAGCGTGCCGGACCCGTTTGGCACCCACAACAGCTTTGGCGAACATAACAACGCCATGCTGCGCCGGTTTCTCGATACCTTTGGGTTTGATTATGACTTCATCAGCTCAACCGAGTTTTATCAGTCGGGTAAATTTGATGACATTCTGCGGCTTTGTGCCGAACGCTATGACGCGATTATGGCGGTCATGCTGAAATCCCTGCGCGAAGAGCGTGCTTTGACCTATTCGATCTTTCTGCCGTTCCATCCGGAAACCGGCAAAGTGCTTTATGTGCCGATGAAAGAGGTCAACGCCGCCGCCGGCACAATCACCTTTGATGACGAAGACGGCCGCGAATGGACCGTACCGATCACCGGAGGCCACGTTAAATTACAATGGAAGCCCGATTTCGGCGCCCGTTGGGCCGCTCTTGGTGTTGATTTTGAAATGTACGGCAAGGATCATTCCACCAATACGCCGATCTATGACAGCATCTGCCGCATCTTAGGCACCCCGGCCCCGGCGCATTTCACCTATGAGCTGTTTCTCGACGAAAACGGCCATAAAATCAGCAAATCAAGCGGGAATGGCGTGTCCATTGACGAATGGTTGACCTATGCCAGCGCCGAAAGCCTGTCATATTTCATGTACGTTAAGCCAAAAACCGCCAAGCGTATGTATTTCGACGTGATCCCCAAGGCCGTTGATGAATACCATCAAAAACTGCGCGCCTACCCCGATCAGGATCTAAAGGCACAGCTCAACAATCCGGTCTGGCATATTCACGGCGGCGATGTCCCCACGTCCAACATGGTGGTGCCGTTTGCCATGCTGCTCAATCTGGCATCGGTATCGGCGGCCGAAGACAAGTCGCAGCTTTGGGGCATTATCAATCGCTATGCCCCCGATGCCTCGGCGGTGACCCATCCGGATCTTGACGATGCCGCCGGATTCGCCGTGCGCTATTTCAATGATTTCGTAAAACCAACCCGGGTGTTCCGCGCCCCAACCGATGCCGAACGCGAAGCATTGGTTGCGCTGCGCACGGCCTTGGTTGCCTATGATGGGCCAATTGAGGATTCTGAATTACAATCAGTGGTTTATACCATTGGCCGCGACCGGTTTGATCCCATGCGGGGCTGGTTCACCGCCCTGTACGAAGTCCTGCTGGGTGCATCCCAAGGGCCACGTTTTGGCGGCTTTATCGCGCTTTATGGCGTCGACGAAACCGTGGCGCTGATCGAACGTGGGTTGGCAGGAGAGCTGATTTAGCGCTCAGTGGGGGACTGAACCTCCTCCGACTAAAGTCGAAGGGTTCAGTGTTTGTAGAGCGCCTGCGGCGCAAGGTTGAATTCTTTTCCGACTGAAGTCGGAGGTTTCAAACCAGATTTGTGGAAAATGAATTTCCCCTCCTGCAGCGTGTCGAGGCTTGACAGCAAAGGCAAATTTTTGTCTTTGCACACCCTATGATTGTGCCTTTAATCCTATTCACATTGTCCCTTGCAAGCATGATTGCGTCAGCCTGGCATTATGGACCGGTGCTTAGTGATGCATTACTAATTTGCGCCATTAGCACCATAGCTGCACTCATCCTAGTCCTGCGGGCCTCTCGTTTTGGCCAACGACGCCGTATAAACCCGCGACGCGTGCAACGGCGCAAATTCACCCACCGTCGCGCGCACCGACGCCATATCATGGTTGATGGCTCAAACGTGATGCACTGGAAGGACGGAGAGCCAAAAATCGAAACGGTACGGCGTGTGCTGAACATGCTAACGCAGAGAGGCTATACTCCCATTGTTTGGTTTGACGCCAATGTCGGTTATAAAATTGGCGATCGGTATCGTGGCCCTTCGTCTCTGGCCTTATTGCTGAACATTCCGGTGCAGCAAATCTTTGTCGCTCCCAAGGGCGAACCTGCTGACCCGTTCTTGTTGGAATGGGCCAAGGATCTGAAAGCCAAAATAGTCACCAATGACCAATTCCGCGATTGGATTGATAGTCATCCACAGATCCGAAAACCCGGCTTTTTGGTGACCGGACGCGTGCGCGGCAACAATATCCAATTGAAGGCTTATCCCCTTTGTTCCGGCAAGACTACATGTTGAGGCGACAGAGTTGATGATTGTGGCTTGAGGCGTGGATCGGATCAATTTGCGGCGCAGTTTGGGCGCATAAAACGTAGCTTTTATGATG
>JBLHMP010000117.1:0-9415 GCA_047623555.1 Granulosicoccus sp. | reverse complement strand
TCGCCTTGATGCGAAGACTGATCATCCTCGTCAACACGCTGATCCGAGAGGATCGGGAATGGGAGAAAAACAGGGCTTGATTAAGACGGATACTACAACCGGCAGAGTGACCGCCGCGTTTAACATGCCTTTGCTCACACCCAATGCATCAGCAAACGGGTAAAGCGCATAGCCCGCCAGCGATACCGCGTAATAGCTGATCGCCACCACCGACAGCCCTTCGACCGTCTGTTGCAGACGCAGGGCCATGTCGGCGCGCCGATCCATGCTGACCATCAATGCCTGGTTCTGCGCGCTACGATCCACATCAACCCGCGTGCGCAGCAAATCCCCGGCGCGGATGGCCCGGTCGGCCAAGGCCTGCAATCGCCGCGCGCTGGCCTCAACCGTGCGCACGGCAGGCTCATAGCGGCGCAGCATGAATTCGGCAAAGGTCTGGCGGCCCTGAAAATGCGTCTCGCGCAGCACTGAAATGCGCCGATCCACAATGGCGCTATAGGCGCGCGTCGCCTCAAACCGAAACGAAGTGCGCGCCACCAGCGTTTCCAACTCGGCTGATATCCTCAGCAGCTGATGCAGCATTTCATCCGCAGGCGTGTCACTGCCAGTCATTTCATCCATCAATCTGGTTAACGCCGAGTCCAGTGCGCCAACCCGCCCTGACACTTCTTGCACGCGGGCAAACCCCAACATCGACATGGTTTTATAGGTCTCAATCTCGCACAACCGCTGCACAATCCGCCCGACCCTTCGATCTCCGGTCTCAGGGCCAACAAACACCGCAAACCGCATATGCCCCGCCGGATCAATGCGGAAATCCCCCGCCATCTGCGCCGCCCCATCCAACACGCTGGACACCGCAAGGCTTTCTGGCACAAACCAATCCTCAAGGTCGTCGGAAATGTCGCCATCCTGTCGCATCACCCGGATCAAAGCCGAGGTAATACGGTGCCCCGGTGCTCCGGCCAGCCAGTCCTGCGGGAACACATCAACATCCCCCGGATCAAAGGCGCGTGTGCTTAGCCCAGGCCGAAATGCGGTATAAGTGACAAATTCGGTATGCTGCTCCCATTTCAGGACAGAGCGTCCGATCAGCCCAGAGTAATGCGTCGCGCCGGGCTGTGGATGGGCGGCACCGTGACGATCCAGCAGATCAATCAGATGCGCCACATCCGCCGCCCGATCCCGGCTGACCGCCTCATTCGGGCACTTGATCGCCAAAAACACCGCGGTACAAGGCGGCGCCATCGTCGGAAACGGTCGCGCATGCAGCTCATTGGCCAGCTTATAACGCAGAGGATGATCTTCAATCGGGGGCATGGCGGATTTCCTATAGCTAAAGTCCCTATAACAAACTCACAGCCATTTTAAAAGTTATTGTTCTATTTCAACCTGTTAACGGAATACCGCGGTATACATAAAACCGGTCTTCTCCCCAAAAACCAGCATGGCCCCAGAGATTCTTTTGTTTAAAAATATCCCCGCCGGAGGCACATCCTTTTCCGGCACGGAAAAGAAAAACAAAAAAATGGCGGGCATTTCGGCCCGCCACATTCAAATCATTCTGAAATGATAACCCTAGTCAATCATCGGAATAAGCTTATCCAGCGACGCCTTGGCATCACCATAAAACATCCGGGTGTTTTCCTTATAAAACAACGGATTCTCGATCCCGGAATAGCCAGTACCCTGCCCGCGTTTAGAGACAAACACCTGCTTGGCTTTCCAGCATTCCAACACCGGCATACCGGCAATCGGACTGTTCGGATCATCCTGCGCCGCCGGATTGACGATGTCATTGGAGCCAATAACAATGGCTACATCCGTTTCCGGAAAATCATCGTTGATCTCGTCCATTTCCATCACGATGTCATAAGGAACCCTGGCTTCGGCCAGCAAAACATTCATATGTCCCGGCAAACGTCCCGCCACCGGGTGAATGGCAAACCGTACATTTTTGCCTTGCGCGCGCAATTTGCGCACCAGTTCGGAAACCGCTTGCTGTGCCTGTGCCACCGCCATGCCGTAGCCCGGAATGATCACAACACTGTCCGCATCATTCAGAGCTGCGGCAACGCCTTCGGCCTCGATTGCGATCTGTTCGCCCTCGACCTTCATTTGCGGGCCAGTGGTGCCACCAAAACCGCCAAGGATAACGCTGACAAACGACCGGTTCATCGCTTTGCACATAATGTAGGACAGGATCGCACCGGATGAGCCAACCAACGCCCCCACAACAATCAACAGATCATTGCCAAGACTGAAACCAATCGCGGCCGCCGCCCAGCCGGAATAGCTGTTGAGCATGGAAACAACCACCGGCATGTCGGCGCCACCGATGCCCATAATCAGGTGATAGCCAATGAATAACGCCGCCAATGTCATCACAAACAAAGGCAGGAAACCGCCAGTATTAAAGTACCAGATCAGACTGATAACCGATACAGCCGCCGCCGTCGCGTTCAGCAAATGGCCCCCCGGCAGTTTGGTTGCAACCGACGAAACCTTGCCTGCCAGCTTGCCATAGGCTATCACTGACCCGGTGAAGGTTACCGCGCCAATAAAGATGCCCAAAAACACCTCGACCCGCAGGATCGATTGTTCCACAGGTGTTTTATGCGCCAGAAGTCCGGCAAACCCGTCAAGAGCGGCCCGTTCGTCAGGGCCCATCGCCAGCACATTGCCAAGTTCAAAATGAGCAATGTAGCCAACAAATACCGCAGCCAAACCAACCAGCGAATGCATCGCAGCCACCAGTTGTGGCATATCGGTCATCTGAACGCGCTTAGCGACCACATAGCCGATCGTCCCGCCCCCGGCGAGCAACAGCAGTGACAGCAGCCACAGCCCCGACCCCGGGCCAACCAGCGTGGCAAAGACCGCCAAGCCCATGCCGACGATGCCATACCAAACAGCGCGCTTGGCGCTTTCTTGTCCGCTCAGCCCGCCCAGAGACAGGATAAAGAGAACAGCCGAAACCACATATGCAGCAGTTGTGAATCCAAATTCCATCAGTTTGGCCCCCTTAAGATTTCTGGAACATGGCAAGCATGCGCCGGGTTACGAGGAAACCACCAAAGATGTTGATCCCAGCCATAAATATCGACAGCCCCGCCAGCACGATCACCAGTAACGAGGACGATCCGATCTGCATCAAAGCACCCAAAATGATGATGGATGAAATCGCATTGGTCACGGCCATCAGCGGTGTGTGCAAGGAATGCGCCACGTTCCAGATAACCTGGAAACCGATAAAGCAGGACAGAACAAAAACGATAAAATGCTGCATAAAGCTGGCCGGAGCAACCAGACCAACAAGCAACAAAAGCCCGCCGCCAACAGCCAGCAACGTTATCTGCTGTTTGGTTTCTGCCTTAAATGCGGCAACTTCGGCCGCGCGTTTTTCCTCGGGGGTCAGCTCTGGCTTGGTTACTTTCGGCTTAGCCGCAATCGCCTGAATTTTGGGCGGCGGCGGCGGAAACGTCACCTCATTGGCGTGCGCAATGGTGGCACCCCGGATCACGTCATCCTCCATATCATGGTTAATCACACCGTCTTTTTCTGGTGTAAGATCGTCCATCATATGCCTGATATTGTTGGAATAAAGCGTCGAAGACTGCGTTGCCATACGGCTGGGAAAATCGGTATAGCCAACAATGGTCACGCCATTGTCGGTGACTATTTTCTCGTCCATCACGGTTAGTTCACAGTTGCCACCGCGTTCGGCAGCAAGGTCAATAATCACCGAACCCGGCTTCATCGCCTCAACCATATCGGCAGTCCAAAGGATCGGAGCCGCGCGGTTCGGGATCAGGGCCGTCGTAATTACAATGTCGATATCGGGCGCAATTTCGCGGAACTTGGCCAGTTGTTTGGCCTGAAACTCGGGTGTTGACGGGGCTGCATAGCCACCGGTTTCGGCACCATCGGGCAATTCGCTGGCATCAAATTCGAGGTACACAAACTCGGCCCCCATCGATTCAATCTGCTCGGCCACTTCCGGACGCACATCAAACGCATAGGTGATCGCGCCAAGCGACGTTGCCGTGCCAATTGCGGCCAATCCGGCCACACCCGCACCAACAACCAAAACCTTGGCTGGTGGCACCTTACCCGCCGCCGTTACCTGCCCAGTGAAAAAGCGGCCAAAGTTGTTACTGGCCTCGATCACGGCACGGTATCCGGCGATATTGGCCATCGACGACAGCGCGTCCATCTTTTGTGCCCGGCTGATGCGGGGCACCATGTCCATGGCAACAACGGTGGCGCCCTTGTTGGCAACCTGTGCCATCAGCGACTCATTTGAGCCGGGATAGAAGAACGAAATCAACGTCTGGCCCTTGCGCAACCGCTTGACTTCGGTGTCGTTGGGCGGGCGCACCTTGGCAACCACATCAGCAGCTTTGAACAGCGCCGCGCCGGTTTTGACAATCTCTACGCCGGCCTCTTTATACACGGCATCTGAAAACCCGGCGGCTTTGCCTGCTCCGGTTTCCAGCAAACATTCATGCCCCAGCTTTTGCAAAAGCCGCGCGCTGTCTGGCGTCATGGCAACACGGGATTCCCCGGCAAATGTTTCCTTTGGTGTTCCTATTTTCACCCCAAGACCCCCTTATCGCCACGATCAACGCAGCAGATTGTATTTTTGCGTGAGTATTTGAACTACATTGCGCAACATAATTGCGCAACAGTCGGTAGCGCAAATGTAATTTCGTGACGCATCGGCTAAATCCAGCGGCGCGTTTGTTCCATATATCGGGCAAAATCAGCACGAAATTCCCGGCGCATGCGGTTTTCTTCGGGAACGATGAAGCGTTTTTCCAGAACCCAGACAAAAATCGGAATCAAGGGGAGCGCTAACACCGCGTCAAACAGCAGAATCAACCCCATCAGGATCAGCACATCGCCCAGATAAATCGGATTGCGCGAGCGTTTAAAGATGCCCGAACGGATCAGCGCACTTGGCGTGTTATGCGGGATGATCGTCGTGTGATGTTTGCGAAACTCAACAAACGCCAAACCGGTCAGAATGATGCCGCCGCCAATCAGTATTCCGGCCAACAGGTCCAGCGGACCATCGCCAAAACCCAGCCCCATCGACCAGTACCGCGCCTGCAGCCACGCCAAAACCGCAAACCCAAGCAGCCAGACCGGCGGCATATCAATGTTTTTCATACGCCTGGATTACTCCCATTCCATTTCTTCATAAACGCGCCCGGCATTGCGGGTGGCCAGTTCTTCGAACGTGTCCAGATGTGTCCAATTGCTCTGATCGACATAATACGCACCTGCGAGGTTACCGCCATCCTCAATATGCGCACCGATTTTGGCCCGCAAATCGACCAGATAGTCGTGGGTATAGCGACGCACCTGCGCCAGATTGGTTGGGTGGCCATGTCCGGGAATCACATAGGTTGGCGCCAAGGGTTCCAGCTTTTCCTCCCATGTTTGGATCCAGCAACTGGTGCAGGTATGGGCAAAGATCGGCAACATCCGTTCGTGAAACGCGATGTCTCCGGCAATCATCAGGCCCCAATCGGGTATCCAGACCTGAATGTCGCCCGGATCATGCGCCGACCCCAGATGCAGCACGCGGATATCAACGCCGCCCAGCGAGATGTCATATTCGTCCTCAAAGGTAATAGTCGGCTCAACCACACGGGTGCCATCAGCCCCGGCCTTGGAATAGGACAACATGCGTTGGATCATGCTGTCACCGGTTTCACGCACCTCTTGGACCACATCCACATGTGCCAAAATATCAACGCCTTGATCGGCCCAATAGCCGTTGCCAAGCATCGCATGGCCCTGCCCGTTCTCGTTGATGACCAGCACAACCGGCTGGTCGGTCACGGCGCGAATTTCGTCGTGCAACGCCGCAGCGAGCCTGTCAGACGCCCCGGCATTCACCACTATCACGCCTTCGTCGGTGACAATAAACGACAGGTTATTGTTGTGTCCGGCATTACCAAACCCCGGAGGTGCGGTTGCGCCAATGGCGGAAAACACATGCGGGATGACCTCGACCGGTTTGGAATACAGCTCAGACTGCGGATACTGATCGGCAATATCCTGACTGGCGTTGACCATGCTGGTGGTGGCCATGCTGGCGGTTGCGGTGATTACCGCGGCTAAAAGATGTTTCATGGATGCTCCTCTGGCTTGCCTCACATTCACAGATGTGAATGAGTATGTAAAGCGCCCAGAAAAAGTGACGGAACGGCGTATCTTGTCACAGGGTTTGGTTTGGTTACCTTGGCGGCAACTTAAAAAGGAACACAGACATGACATTGAACGGCAAACACGCATTGGTCACCGGTGGCGGCACCGGCATCGGATTGGCAATCGCACAGGCACTGGTTGCTGAGGGCGCCCATGTGACCATCACCGGACGTCGCCAAGAGGTGCTGGATGAGGTCGCAACCAAAGGCATGACCGGCCTGGCGATGGATGTACGTGACGAGGCCGATGTGGTCGCCAAGATCGCGGCAGCGGTTGCGGCAAACGGCCCGATCCAGATTTGCGTTGCCAATGCCGGCGTCGCCGAGGGAATGGCCGTGCACAAAACCACGATGGAATTTTGGCGCAACATGATGGCGACCAATCTGGACGGGGCGTTTCTGACCATCCGCGAATGTCTGAATTCGATGCGCCAGACCGATTGGGGCCGGGTCATCACCATATCGTCAATTGCCGGTGTGCGCGGACTAAAGGGCGCGGCCTGTTACACCGCCTCAAAACACGGGATGATCGGACTGACCCGGGCGCTAAGTGCGGATTACGCAGGCACCGCGATGACGTTCAACGCCATTTGCCCCGGCTATGTCGACACCCCGATCGTGGCGCGCAACACCGCCAGCATTTCGGAACGCGCCGGCATTTCGGCACAAGAGGCCAAGGCCCTCATGGTCAACACCAACGCCCACAAACGCCTGATCGCCCCAGAAGAAATAGCCGCCGCCGCGTTGTGGCTGGTGCGCCCTGGATCTGAGAGCGTCAACGGCCAGACCATAGAAATCGCTGGCGGACAGCTGTAACAGCCACTGTTGCCCGGGTCGTTTTTTTGGCTCGGGCAGCGCTCTGAATGTCTTGCCGGTAATCAGGGCAGGTCTGAGATGCCGGTCAACAATATACCGGAGAATCGGGAGTGGGTTGGCGGGTTGGGTATTCAAGAAGCGAGACTCGTTATACCGTTCGAAGGGCCAGACGCCGTGGCTAATTGGCCCTTCGAACGGCCTGCAACTAACGTCCGCTCCCAGCTCTGGTTTCAGCGGGTCGTCGCAACACTTTAATCTTTTTGGAGAGATGAAGTGTTTATTGTGAAGTACCGCACACGAACGTTTTATACGGACAAACAGAAGTCCGAGATGTGGCACCGTGGTGAGTCGATGAGTTCGATTGGGCGTCGTCTTCAGTCGTACGTCGTCTTCGATATTCCCTCACTTGGCGCGAACTGGTGGGATCGGGCTCGCAAACCGTAAGCGGTCGCGAGCCTCATCGAACGGGAGAAGATTTCGCCTGGGCTTGTCGCAAGGCAATCGTTTCGTTCAATCGCGCAAAGCCTGAACCGGTCGCCTTTGACTATCAGCCGAGAGGAAGGAGGCCGATTTGATCGCGGGATCGAACAACAGCTACATCGCGACGCTGGTTGAACGCCATTCCCGTTTCGTGATGCTGGCCAAAGTCACGAACAAGGCCACCCAGAGCGTGACGACAGCCTTGATAAAACAAGCACGCAAGCTTTCCAAAGAGCTCTACAAATCCCGAACCTGGGATCGGGGATCAGAGATGTCAGCACACAGCAAGTTCACCATGGCCACAAAGATCGACGTCTGCTTTTCTGATCCTCAGTCTCCCCTCTCATCGAAACTGCGTTTCGACTGCTGGGCAACGCGGGAGCAATGAAAACACCAACCGTCTGTTGCGGCAGGACTTCCCCAAAGGCACTGATATATCTGGCTTCAGCCAAGCCAAACTCAGCGCAATCGCTCGCCAACTCAACGAACGGCCTCGAAAGGCCTTGCAATATCAAACACCAGCAGAAAAATTTGAGGCCTGTGTTGCAGCGACCCGTTGAAACCACACCGCAAACTTAACTCAAAACATCAACTGACACCTCTCACAGCAGAGCCGAAATCGTTAGCGCCCAGTTTAGCACTCAACCTGACACGACCCTGAAACTGGCAGACGCGAAACAACAAATAACGCGGCACCTGGGGGCGGCGTTATTTGGCTGGTCACAGGGAGTTACGCCCATCCAAGTTGCTTGAGGGAATGCCCATCGTTCCAGATTTTGGTCATGCGGGCGATTTTATCGCCTTCAAATTCCATGACATATGCATAATCAGCAGCAATAGCGTTGCCGGTTGGCGGAACCGGTCCACCCTCTCCGGTCTGGGTGCCCTTGAAGACCGCGGTGGCGGTCACAATGCTTCGTTCGTGATCGGTCGAGAACGATTTTAGGTCGTAATGACCGTCCGGGACTGGCGTCAATAGCCCTGCCATCCAACCAGCATACCCCTCGACTGTCGCGATGTCGGCCAGCGCATCTGCCTGGCATGAAAAGGCGGCATCCTCATGGCAATAGTTCCCGCACACATCCCAGCCCTTGCCGGTTTCGCATGCATCGAAGAATGACATTGCTGTCTCGGAAATGGTCATATTTTTACTCCTTGTTCAATTATTTCCTTGTTCCGGTTCGGCGCTCCACATGTAAGTCCATCGGATAAGCACATTCTAAAACAATCATTTTAAAATAGAAATTTTAAAATTACAAACCGATCGATCTTAGCCACGCAAAGCATGCATAATCATATCGTAAAATTCTGGGATCAAGGGTTTTTTACTATCATGGCGACCATACAAAACCGCGCCATGCACGCAGAAAACGACAAAGCTCGCGAACTGCACCGGGTCTTTGCCCGGGTCGATATCTCCGTCCAACTGCGCGTTGCACAAGGCGTTTTTGATCAGTAATTTGATTTCTGCGCAGAACGCACCCACCAGTATTGCAGCGTCAGAGCTAATCACATTCTTTTGCGCCAGATGATTCATCATCAAGCAGCCCCTGTATTCTGTTTTGGCAGCACCGGTCATGACATTCTTAAGAAATGTCTCGACACCGGCCATGCTAGGATTGTCGACGAGGATCTGATATCGCGGGCCAATGACATGACCGCGATAGTATTCGAGCGCCTCAAGAAAAAGCCCTTCCTTGTCGCCAAATTCCTTGTACAAGCTAGCAGTGTTCAGACCGGTCTCTCGGACGATGTCGTTGACCGACGTCGCCTTGTAGTATCCGTCTTAATCAAGCCCTGTTTTTCTCCCATTCCCGATCCTCTCGGATCAGCGTGTTGACGAGGATGATCAGTCTTCGCATCAAGGCGACGAGAGCAACTTTCGCGGGTTTTCCTGC
>JBLHMP010000116.1:0-9456 GCA_047623555.1 Granulosicoccus sp. | reverse complement strand
GATGAAACATCGCCGTGCCGCCGCGATAATCGCAACGTAAACAGGACCGGCCCAATTCCAACAGCCGCCGACCGCTGGATTTCAGCAGGCCCAGGTCATATTCATCCTCAGAATAGAATTGCCCGGTGGCAATCGCCTGATCGTCGCGCAATAATCGATAGGCACCAATCACATCGCCGGTGGCATCATCACTTAGCAGCATATGGTCGTAAAACGGATCAAACCGGTCCTGCTCTAAACCGGCGTCGTGATCAACCATCGCGCCACTTCCGCCCAGTTCACGCACAAACACCTCATAGCGCAACGCCTGAGCCGCCCGCAGTTCAGCAGAATTTGAGGCAATTTTGACCGAGAATTGAGGCCCTAAATCAGACATGTGAAGGCTGCTTCATATGGTTTGTATCAGAATGCGCGCAGATAGCGTGATTTTCACGCGACAGGCAAGGCCCGGATCACGGCGCGACGTTAACCCTTTTTCAACCACTTTCACGCATCAAAGACCGGTGTCAGGGATATTCGGGTGCCGTCTATGACGATTTTTCCCTGATCACGAAAGTTAACGGTGATTTTGCCGGCAATGTTGGATTGCACCTGCCCGATTCCCCATTCGGGACATTTTGGGTGGCGCACCAGCATACCGGGTGCAAGAATGGCATTAAGGTCGGTCATGGCAGGCCTAAGTTTAGGAGCGGAATATTGCAGCAAACTAACGCTAATCTGGCGACACTGATAGGGTCAAGAATTTGCCACGATCTGATCAGCCCGATTGGAGCCATCAATAACGGGCTGGAGCTTCTGGGTCTGACCGGTGGCGTTCAGGGGCCGGAAATGGACCTTATAGCCGACAGCGTAGAACATGCAGAGGCACGCATTCGGTTTTTCCGCGTCGCGTATGGCGCATCTGGCGATCAGATGATGGGCCAACCCGAAGTGGTGTCGATTCTGGATGATGTAGGTCGTGGTCGTCGGCTTGCCACCCAATGGGAACCAACCGCAGCACAATCGCGTGCCGATGTGCGGCTGGCGTTTCTTGCCCTGCAATGTTGTGAATCAGCGCTGCCATATGGCGGCACTGTAACGTTTATGGTTGAAGATTCAGTCTGGACAATTGTTGGCACCGCCGAAAAGCTGAAATTCGACGCCGATTTATGGGCCGGCCTGTCAGGTACTGCCTCTCAGGCCGAGATCACGCCAGCACTGGTGCAGTTTGCCCTGCTTCCGGTGATTGCGACGGAATTAAAACGTAAGATCAAAGTGGTACAGTCCGAAACACAGATAACTTTGCGGTTTTAACCGGTATTAGCTGCGCACAGTCCCGTCACCAGTCACCAGATATTTAAAGCTTGTCAGCTGCTCAGAGCCAACCGGGCCACGGGCGTGCATTTTCCCGGTGGCGATACCAATTTCGGCGCCCATGCCAAATTCGCCACCATCAGCAAACTGGGTCGAAGCGTTATGCATCAGGATGGCGCTGTCGAGCCGTTCAAAGAACAGCGCCACGGCCCCTGCAGCTTCGGCAACAATGCAATCGGTATGATTTGAACCGAATTTCCGGATATGGGCAATGGCCGCATCGGTGTTGTCGACCACTTTGGCTGCAACAATCATATCAAGAAATTCCTGACCCCAATCATCATCCTGCGCCGCAATGGTGCCATCAATCCGCGCCAATGTTTCATCGGCGCGCACTTCGACCCCGGCGTCCATCAGCGCGCGAATCACATCCTGCCCGATGGTGTCGACGATATCACGATGGATCAGCACACATTCGGCCGCACCACATATGCCAGTACGGCGGGTTTTGGCGTTCAAAACCACCCTAAGCGCCTTTTGCGGATCGGCCGAGGCATCCAGATAAATGTGAACGATGCCTTCGAGATGCGCAAACACCGGCACTCGCGCCTCACGTTGCACGAGGCCAACCAGTCCTTTGCCGCCCCGCGGCACGATCACGTCAACATAGTCGGTCATTTTCAGCAGTTCAGAGACGGCTACCCGGTCGCGCGTGGGCACCAGTTGGATAGCATCCTGAGGCAGTCCAGCCGCTCGCAACCCCTCAACCAGACAGGCATGGATGGCGCTTGACGAATGAAAGCTCTCAGAACCGCCACGCAAAATCACCGCATTACCAGCCTTTAGGCAAAGCGCCCCGGCATCGGCGGTCACGTTGGGGCGGCTTTCATAGATCACCCCGATCACCCCCAAAGGTGTGCGCACCCGTTGAATATGCAGCCCGCTGTCCATGTCCCATTCGGCGATGATTTTGCCAACAGGATCGGTTTGGGCGGCCACATTGCGCAGGCTGTCGACGATGCCCTGAAGACGCATTTCGTCCAGCATCAGACGGTCCATCATCGCCGGGCTGAGCCCTTTGTTGCGACCATATTCCATGTCCAGAACGTTGGCGGCAATAATGTCACCACGCTGCGCCCAAACCGCATCAGCGGCGGCCATCAAGGCTGATGTTTTGCAGTCTGGTTTGGCAAAGGCCAACGTCGCGCTGGCGGCTTTGGCGCGGGCACCTAAATCGGTCATAAGGGCGGTGATGGAGTCGAGGTCTTTCATCTTTTGCGCCTATCTTTGCTGTATTAGCGTGGTCGTTCAGGTATTTTTGACGAGAAGAAATATGAGATCAGAGTGCCATATCATCGCGGTGGATCAAAGCCGCGCGTCCCGGATAGCCAAGGATTTTTTCAATGTTCGCTGTGTTCTGGCCTTTGATTTGGCCGGCTTCTTCTGCGGTATAGCGGCTTAGGCCCAGCCCCAACCGGATAGCATCCGGGCCGCAAATTTCGACCGGATCGCCACGGCCAAAGCGCCCTGTGACCGCAGCCAGGCCGACGGGCAGCAGGCTTTTGCCGCCAGACAGCGCGCGCACGGCACCTGCGTCGATGGTCAGCGTGCCTCTGGGTTTCATCGTCGTAATCCAGAGTTTACGGGCGGTTTGCGGATCTAGCTGTGCGGTGAACCATGTGGCGGGTGCGCCGTTGTTCAGGGTTTTCAACGGGTTCAAAGGCGATCCTTCGCTGATCGCCATGGCGCAGCCGGCCGCTGTGGCAACCTTGGCCGCCATTAGTTTGGTTTTCATGCCACCTTTGGACAGACCAGATCCGGCATCCCCGGCCATAGCCTCAATTTCCGGGGTGATTTTGTCGATAATGTCATAGCGCTGCGCAGAGCTGTCAATACTTGGGTTTGCCGAATAGAACCCATCAACATCTGACAACAGGATCAATTGATCCGCCCCCACCGTTACCGCAATCTGCGCCGCCAGACGGTCATTGTCGCCATAGCGAATTTCATCCGTTGCGATGGTATCGTTTTCATTAACGATGGGCACCGCGCCAAGGCCTAGCAATGTTTCAAGCGTGGCGCGTGAATTCAGATAACGACGCCGATCGGCACTATCCTCAAGCGTTACCAGAACCTGTGCTGTGGTAATGGAATGCGGTGCCAGGGCCTCTTCATAGGCGCGGGCCAGCCGGATTTGACCAACGGCCGCCGCCGCCTGCGATTGCTCTAACGCCAGGTTTGATCCGGTCAGATTGAGCACCGCGCGGCCCAGTGCGATTGAGCCGGACGACACAAGGATCACATCGGCGCCGCCGGATTTCAGCCACACCACATCGGCGGCCAAAGATTGCAACCATTCAAACCGCAACGTCCCGGTTATGCGGTCCACCAACAAGGATGAACCGATTTTGACCACAAGACGTTTGGCGTCGGTCAGGGGTGCCAAACGTCGTCCTCGACTATGGGGTTGAGGCGCAGTTTATCCTCGTCGATTTCAGCGCGCAACACCCGCAAAACTTCGGTGACGCCTTCACGACTGACGGCGGACATCATCAACACGGGGCCACCAACGGCCGCCTCTAATTCGGCCTTGGCTTCGGCGCGTTCCTCATCGTCCAGCGCGTCGATTTTGTTCAGCACCGTCACCCGCATTTTATCGGCGAGATGGCCGCCATACGCCTCAAGTTCGCCGATGATAATCCGGTAGTCATCAGCCACAGTATCAGACGTGCCATCCACCAGATGCAGCAGCACCGAGCAGCGTTCAACATGGCCCAGAAACCGGTCGCCAATGCCGCGCCCTTCGTGGGCACCTGCGATCAGGCCTGGGATGTCGGCAATAACAAATTCAACGTTATCAACGCCTACGACGCCCAGATTGGGGTGCAGCGTGGTAAACGGATAGTCGGCAATTTTTGGACGCGCATTTGATGTGGCGGCCAGAAATGTCGATTTACCGGCATTGGGCAGGCCCAACAGTCCGGCGTCGGCGATCAGTTTCAGACGCAACCAAAGGGTACGTTCAACACCCTCTTGGCCCGGATTGGCCCTGCGTGGCGCCTGGTTGGTGGCCGATTTGAAATAAAGATTGCCAAAGCCGCCGTTGCCACCGCGCGCCAGTTGAATGCGCGCGCCAACTTCGGTCAGGTCGGCAATCACCGTTTCCTGATCTTCATCCAGAATTTCGGTGCCAACCGGTACCGGCAGGATGATGTCATCGCCGTTCTTGCCGGTACGTTGCTGGCCCATTCCGGGCTGTCCGCTGCGGGCAAAGAAATGCGGCGCATAGCGGAAATCGATCAGAGTGTTGAGCCCCTCTACGGCCTCGACCCAGACGGTGCCGCCTTTGCCGCCGTCGCCGCCATCGGGGCCACCGTATTCAGCGTTTTTTTCACGGCGGAAACTGACGCAGCCACCGCCGCCGCCACCGGATCGAATATAAACTTTGGCTAGATCAAGAAATTTCATGGCGTACCCTTACGCAAACGCTGCTCTGCGCTCAATCATAGATTTCGGCTATAGGTCCAGGTTGGCACGGTTGTGTCGCGTGCCACCGAAAAGCTCTCGGCGTCCCCAAGATAGTTGAACCCACAATGTGTTAGTACCCGTGCCGACGCCGGGTTGTCCTGAAACACTGCGGCAAACATGGTGGCATTGCTCAGAGGATTGGCGACAACCAACGCCGCCACGGCCTTTGAGGCAAGCCCAGTGTTCCAATAAATCGGAGCCACCCAATAGGCGACTTCGGATTGATTGCGATCCATCCGCTGTAATGAAATCAGCCCCATCACCTCGGCGCCGCCGGATTTGGTCGCGTCCATCGCCCAGACATCCTCGGCGCGGTCATCGGCCATAGACCTGGCCACAAATGCCTCGGCCGCAGCAGGTGGATACGGATGCGGAATATTTGATGTCATCCGCGCCACGCGTTCATCCGCAGCGTAAAGCTCAATCAGGCCCACGTCTGAACGGCGCAACGGCCGCAAATCGAATTGTTCGGTTTCAACAACCGGTTGGTTGATGATTTGATCCAATTTCATGTGATTGTTCCTCCTCTGAACACCACAACGTTTGCGACCCCCGGCACTTTGACCTTTGATCGCGTCGAAGTAACTTTCGGAACCGGCAAACAAACTTTGTAAACATTTAACCCGAAACGAAAATGGGGACCGGCGGTATCGCCGATCCCCTGAAATTTCAGTACCCTTGGATGCGGCTTATTCTGCGGCCTCTGCTTGTGGCATAACCGAAATAAAGGTGCGGCCCTTTAGGCCTTTGTGGAATTTCACAGCGCCATCGACGACAGCAAAAATCGTGTGATCCCGGCCAATGCCAACGCCTTCGCCCGGCCAAAATTTGGTCCCGCGTTGACGTACAATGATATTTCCCGGAATGACGGCTTCGCCACCATAGTGTTTCACGCCAAGACGACGACCCGCTGAGTCGCGACCGTTACGTGTTGAGCCACCTGCTTTTTTATGTGCCATTGTGTCTCTCCTTAGCCTTTAGCCAATTCAGCAGCCTGTGCGATCCAGCCTTCACGCTCGATCCGGCCTTTGAACGACAGTTTCTCGTCCATATCAGCAACGTCGGCATCAGTCCATGCCGCAACCTGAGCGAAAGTTGTCACGCCACCGGCGATCAGCTTTTTCTCAAGTGCAGGACCTACGCCCGACAGCTTTTTCAGATCGTCTGCACCGGCGGGGGCCGCGGCCTCTGCTTTGGCAGCTTTCTTAGGTGCGGCTTTGGCTGCAGCCTTAGTCGGGGCCGCCTCAGCAACAACAGCACGAGGTGCCGAACCGGACCCAATCGCGGCTTTGACGCCGGATGTGTCAGCGCCGGCCGCCAGAATGTCGGTCACTTTGATCAATGTCAGCTTTTGACGATGACCTTTGGTGCGCTTTGAGCTGTGCTTACGACGACGTTTAACGAAATGGATAACCTTTTCGCCTTTGATCTGGTCGATCACTGTCGCCTGAACACCAGCACCTACGATGAACGGTGCGCCAACAACGGGAGTTTCCCCGCCGAGCATCAGAACTTCGTTGAATTGAATTGTTTCGCCAGCGTCTGCAGCCAATTTTTCAACACGAAGCGTATCGCCCGATTGAACTTTGTACTGCTTGCCGCCGGTCTTTAGGACCGCGAACATGCGTCTTTCCTTTGCGTTACCGCGTTCTGTGGTCCCCGATATCGGGCGTTTTGGCCTGGGCCACCGCGAACAGCGCGCCCTTTTGGGCGTAATGATAAACAAACCCGGCTCGATAGTTCGGGCCGGGATAGGGGGCTTATGGTCAGATCAGCCAGGCGTGTCAACTGCAAAAGCATTTCTTAGGACTGCCAGGCCGAGACGTACAGAGACCCTAATACCTGAACCGACACAGTATTCAAACGCTACAGATCACTGGCCTTCATCGCCTGCGCCACCGATTGCCCCAACTGATAGGAAATGGCGTTGAACATGACATCAAAGCCACCAAACATGGCCTGATTAAGCGCCCGTCCCGCCGGACTGCCCGAGAAAGTTATATAGCCCTCTAACTCATCCTCGGTTAGCGGACGGTAAGCCATCAACAGATATCCATACAACCAGCCTTTGGTGTCGTCCCGGATTTCCTGTTCTTGCCCCCAGACATCCGCCAAAATCTCGTCATCGCTCATATTCGTCGCTTTGCCGTCGACCAAACCGCGATAGAACTGGTAATTTGATGTTAGCGCCCCGGCGACGTTCATTTCCAACAGATCATTAGTCTGGACAAACCGGCTGACTGCGGCCAGCCGTGTGTCGTCGCTCCCCGCCAGATCGCGGTAATTGGCACGGGCGATGTCTTCGATTTCGGGGTCGAACATGGTGGTCCGGGCCGAGATTTCCAGAGTCAGAATGCGCTTGCCATTCGCCGAGCTGAAATACGCCGTGGCCAACGCAATCTGATCAGCATCCATGCCATCGGTGATAGATTTGCGCAGGGTCGCCTCCATCCGGTCGGTATCATATAGACGTTTGACCCTGTCGACCCAATACTGCCCCCCCTCGCCTGCCAGCATGTCGTCATTCAGATCACCGGCATATTCCATGCCTTCGTCGCACATGATGGCCATAATTTCGCCGATCCGTATAACCCGCGCCAGAGTATCAGCCTCAGGCGATGCGGTGGCAAATTGCGCGCAGATCAGCCAGATCAACCCAGCCAGCAGACACCGAACCGCCCGTAACATCAGATGTCCTGACCCGAGCCAAGTTCGGTCATGCGGCCGGCCAGAACCTCAAACCGGTTGGCCATGATCTCGTATTGCACCGCATTCAGCAGTTCATAGACCTGCTGCATTTCTGTCTGCTCTAAGGCGACGGTATAGGCCTCGATATCCTCATTGGAAAAATCCTGATAGGTAAAGGCCGCGCCTTCTAATGCTGATTTTTGCAATGCAATGCGAATATCGGCCTCTTGCGATTTAATCATGGCGCGCAGCTCATCCGCGTCAATGCGCAGCTCGATCACGCCGGCGGCGGTGGCGGCCAGCAAGAACCGTATCTGTATTTCCTGCAACGCCCGCAAACTGGTGCCCGAAGCGTCAATCGCCAGGTTCATCCGCTCAAATATCGCAATCCGGTCTGGGTTATCTTCGGCTAAACCGGCGATAATATCTTCGCCAGTCTGCGCCTTGTCCTCTTCATCTGCGCTCATATGCGATGCGTTTTCCACCACCACCAGCCGCTGCCCCAGATCCGAGGCGTAAAACGCCACCGCATGGTTTAGCAGATCATCCGCAAGCGTCGCCTCAAGGATATCCAGCGCAATAGTGCGCATAATATCGGTGTCAAACACCTCTTCGGTCAGACGTGTCCAATCGGCGCCAAACAGCTCGGGGTCCATCCCCAGCATGGTGGGCGCAGATTTGGCCGATAGCGTTATGCTGTCCAGCGCCACATCAAAACCGGTGACATTCAGAAACGCCTGTATCTTGTCACGATCCCCGGCCTGCGCGGACGCGGTAAGGAGCGTAAAAGCAAACAAAGCAGCCGTAAGCATTTGCCACAAAACAACATGGCGCGGGGCGGTATTGGAAAAATGTGTTTTCATGCACCAAAGCGTAAGCGATTTCGCGGCATGGGCAATCAAATTCCGCGTTATCAGCAAGGCAGCGGCAATTCGCTATCAAATCCATCGAAAACGGCTCTTGCCAGCGCCGCAATTCCCGACTAAACGGCCCCACCACACAAGCGCGGAGAGGTGCTAGAGTGGTCGAATAGGACGGTCTCGAAAACCGTTGACCTCGCAAGGGGTCCCAGGGTTCGAATCCCTGTCTCTCCGCCAAATAATCTTTTTTTGTCGTGTGCTTACAGTGACTTACCTAATAAAAGGCAAGTCTCGCCCCCCATTCCGTCCTCCAAAATTGTTTTGACTAACTCTTTTAATCAATTGGATCGAATCCACCTAATAGGACCGTCTCCGACGCACCAACATACCTTTTCTAGGGGAAGCTCTCTGGTTCTGTGTGGAACTTGACGGAAACTCCCAACGTCTGCTTTAATTGCGTTACCTTTTCAACAACACCTTTAAGCCCGCATTCCCCAAGTAAAAGGACGATTTTATCCCTCTGACGGCTAGTAATGTTTTACATTTCAGCATGTTAATTGGGCTGAAGGCGGCGGATTATGGATCACCCAAAGGGTGCAAGCGAAACGGGTGGTGCGCGGCTCAGTTTTGACCGACGGGTCCGGCTGGAATTTCATGGTTCCAAGATCAGTTCTGACGGCGGGTTGCTGTTGTTTCGGGAACTGGATGAGGTGCTGGGCCTGCACGACATTGCGGGAGGATTGCTGAGAGACACGCGAACTGGTCAGAACCGGCTGCATTCTCTGGTTGGCCTGTTGCGCCAGTCTGTCTTCGGTCGGCTGGCGGGATATGATGATGTGAATGATGCAGATCGTCTGGCGCTCGATCCGGTGATGCGGCAGGTGGTCGGAGGACGGGCCGTTGATGCCAAGGCCGCTTCCGCGAGCCAGATGGGACGGTTCGAGACCGAAGTTCTGGCGACGACCGACAATCGCACGCCGCTGGCTGACATGTCGGGACATTGGATCGACCGGGTTCACAATCGCAAACCGCCCAAGTGGATCACGCTCGACATGGACAGTTCAGTCAGTCCCACCCACGGCGCGCA
>JBLHMP010000115.1:0-9991 GCA_047623555.1 Granulosicoccus sp. | reverse complement strand
GCGCGGGCAGGTCATCAGACAGACGGGACACTGCCACCATGTGGATGTCATCAGGGTTGCCGAGGGTATCGCGCAGGCGGATATCGGTGTCTGGCGCATGGGCCAGCACCTGTTGGCGCAACTCAGCGTTGGAAATCCAGTCGCTGACGCCGGTGTCGATGAGCAGCGCCATCAGGGTTCGTTACGCAGGATAAAGCGCTGTATTTTGCCGCTTGGGGTTTTTGGCAGTTCATTGATGAAGGTGATTTCACGCGGATAGGCGTGGGCACCAAGCCGTTCGCGCACCTTGAGTTTCAGCGCCTCGGCCAGATCATCAGAGGGTGTGAACCCATCGCGCAGGACGACAAAGGCCCGCACGATATGGCCACGTTTAAAGTCAGGTTTGCCAACAACGGCGGATTCAAGCACCGATTTATGTTCGATCAGGCAGCTTTCAACGTCAAACGGGCCAATGCGATAGCCGGCGGATGATATCAGATCATCGCTGCGGCCAACAAAGCTATAACTGCCATCGGCGTTTTTGATGGCGGAATCGCCGGTCAGGTAATAATCGCCCTCCCAGCCCTGAGCTTCGCGGCCCCTGTAGCCCGGGAAATAGAACAACGATGACCGATGGCGGTCTATGGCCAAAATTCCGGGTTCGCCATCAGGACACTCTTGGCCAGCCTCATCCAGCACCGCCAGATGGTATCCGGGCATTGGCCGTCCGGCGCTGCCTGGGGTGACATCATGGGCCAACCCGTGATGGTTCATCAACACCATGCCGGTTTCTGTCTGGCCGTATTGGTCATACAACGGGCAATCCAGATGGGCGTTGAACCAGCGCATGACTTCGGGGTTCAGCGGCTCTCCGGCACTGCTGGCGACACGCAGCTTGCCCCTGATTTTGGCCGCCTCAGCCTCGCCTGACGCGATCATCATACGGTACGCGGTGGGCGCGCCAGCAAAGTTGGTGATGCCGTGACGGGCGATCAACTCATAGGTTTTGTCGACCGTGAACGGCCCTTGGTAGAACGTCGTCGCGTGGCCCAGCAACAGCGGCCCGATGACGGCGTAATACAGCCCATAGGCCCAGCCGGGATCGGCAATATTCCAGAACTGATCGTCGGGGCGCACATTTAGCGCGAATTTCATGTAGGCGGCAAAGGACAACAGCGCCTTGATCGGCACACCAACGCCTTTGGGCGGGCCGGTGGTGCCGGATGTGAACATCATCAGGAACAGGTCATCGCCGCGCAGCATCACCGGTTCAAATGTGTCAGATTGCACAGCCATCGTATCGGCGAAATTGATATCGTCGGCCTGTGTTGCCTTCAGGGTCAGCGTGATTGGGCAATTTGGCACATCGTTTAGTTTGGGTCGGTTGTCAGCATCGGTGACGATCAGCTTTGCCTCTGATCCGGCAAGGCGGTCGGTGATGGCTTTGGAGCCAAAGGCGGTGAATAGCGGCTGATAGACGGCGCCTGCCCGCAGAGTGCCAAGGATAACGACCAACAATTCGGGGATGCGCGGCAATAATCCGGCCACGCGGTCGCCGGGGCCGATGCCGTTTTGGGTCAGCACGTTGGCAAATCGGGCGGCCTGGTGTTGCAATTCATCAAAGGTCAGGACGGATTGGGCCCCATCAACGCCTTCCCAATTCAGCGCGATGCGGTTTTCGCCGGTATAGCGGTCGCAGCATTCAACGCAGGCGTTTATGCCATCGGTCAGGCTGCCGTGCAGGTCAGATTCCAGATGTTGGGCAACAAAGCCATCATAGAACGCGGCGTATTCAGGGGGAGTTGGGTGGCGCATGCGGCAATCCGATCTGAGGTCTAAGAGTTACCTAACGCTAGCATTGTTTTTGGAAAGTTCGAGGCCGAAAAGCACATCACAGTCCAACGCGGTATGACGCTGTATTTGTGCTGTTGCAGGACATTTAGAGCTCGGTCAAACGCTTTGAGCGGGACGGTGTGGTAATCTACAGATCAAAAAGGATTATCCGGGTACACGACATGTGCCAGATACAATCCGTGTGGCGGGCAGACCGGGCCACAGGCGGCGCGGTCGCGGGCCGCCAGGGCGGTGCGCATATCATCTGGTTGCCAGCTGCCGGTCCCGACACGTTCCAAACTGCCGACAAAGCTGCGGACCTGATTGTGCAGGAAAGACCGCGCCCGCACGTGGAAATGCACCTCAGGGCCGGAAAACCCATCGACCTCGGTAATATCAAGCGCGGTCAGTGTCTTAACCGGGCTGATCGCCTGACAGATGGTTGAGCGGAAGGTGGTAAAGTCATGTTTGCCCAGCAAATGCTGTACTGCTTCTCGCATGGCGGCCACATCCAGCGACTGTTTGACCTGCCAGACCTGACCCGCATCAATGGTGACCGGCGGGCGGCGGGTCAGGATGCGAAACAGATATTGCCGTTCGATCGCGGCAAACCGGGCGTGCCAGTCGTCACTGACCTGAGCGATTTCGACGATTGCCACAGGATGTGGTTTTAGGTGGTAATTCAGCGCTTCGGCCAGACGGTAGGGGGCCCAGTCTTTGACCATGTTACAATGGGCAACCTGACCCAACGCATGCACGCCGGCATCGGTGCGACCGGCGGCGGCAATTTTATGCGGACCGGGTTCCAGACGGGCCAACGCCGCCTCGATCGCACCCTGAACCGAGGGGTGTTCTTTTTGGCGCTGCCATCCAAAGAACGGGGCGCCGTGGTATTCAACTTTGAGAGCATAACGGGGCATGGCTGCGCCCCTATCGTGGCGAGCGCGCGGCGGCAAGAGGGGCTTGCATGTACCACCATTGGGTTTGCGGCTGTCTGGCTCTGGTATCAGGGCGATCCACCGCCTATCTTGTTCATAATTCGAACGAGGCAGGAAACCGGTTTGGCTCTCATTTCAATCGTCGACACGGCTGTGCGCGGTGTCGAAAAAATTGGCGATTCTATCAATGGCGCGCTGTTTGAGCCGGTTATCCGCCTTGGCGTGACCGGATTGGCGCGCTCGGGCAAGACTGTATTCATCACCTCTCTGGTGGCCAATCTGCTCGACCGGGGCCGCATGCCCGGCCTTGTCGCTGAGCGCGATGGTCGGGTCGAGGCCGCCTATCTGCAACCGCAACCCGACGACACGGTGCCGCGCTTTGACTACGAATCACATCTCTCGGCGCTGACCGGGCAATCGCCGCAGTGGCCCGATAGCACCCGTGCCATCAGCGAATTACGCCTGTCGCTGCGGGTGCGCCCGTCGGGGTTATTGTCGGGCTTGCAAGGGCCGCGCGTGGTGCATCTGGATATCGTTGATTACCCCGGCGAATGGCTGCTTGATCTGGCATTGCTCGATAAAACCTATGACCAATGGGCCAGTGAGGTGCTGGCGCGCATCGCCAAACGCACCTGCGCACAGGGGTATATGGAGCGTGCCCGGGATGTCGACCCGACAGCGCCCCATGACGAAGCACTGGCACAGGATTTGGCGAAAGGCTTTACCGCGTATCTGCACGGCGCGCGCGGGCAGGGATATTCCGATTGCACGCCAGGGCGGTTCCTGTTGCCCGGTGATCTGGGCGGCTCACCGGTGCTGACATTTGCGCCGATTCCGTTTGTCGAACCGTCAAAACGCCGCTCGCTCCACCGCGAGATGGAACGCCGCTATGAGGCCTATAAATCCCGTGTCGTCAAACCGTTCTTTCGCGATCATTTTGCCCGCATTGACCGGCAGGTTGTGTTGGTTGATGTGCTGGGTGCGATCCACAATGGACCACAGGCGGTTGAGGACATGCGTGCCGCGATGACCGATATTCTGGGGGCGTTCAAACCTGGTCGCAATGCGTTCCTAAGCCGCCTGTTGCGGGGCAAGCGGGTCGAAAAAATACTGTTTGCGGCGACCAAGTCGGATCATCTGCACCATGAACAGCATCCGCGACTGACTGCAATTATCGAGGCCCTGACCCGCGACGCCCGTGATCGTGCCCGCTTTGCCGGGGCGGAGACCGCGGCGTTATCCATTGCTGCTCTGCGCGCCACGACCGAGTTGACCCGATCCCACGATGGCCGCGATCTGAAATGCGTGCGCGGTACATTGCTGGACACTGGCAAACAGGCGGCGCTTTATCCCGGAGAGTTGCCGGACCATCCGTCAGAATTGCTTGACCCGGCGCGGGCGGGCGATGAGGCGTGGTTGGGGGACGACTATCAATTCATGGGTTTTGCCCCGGCTCCGCTTAGCCTGAAACCGGGGGACGGCCCGCCGCATATCCGGCTGGATCGGGCGGCTCAGTTTTTGATAGGTGATCGGTTGTGATTGCGCATTTGCGCGCCGCACAGCCCACGGATGCGGGGGCAACGGGCGATGTTTTGTGGAAATACCTGTCTGAAACCAGCTGGATTCCACAGCTTTATACCGCTGCTGAAACCATCGGATTTTGTGGGACGATGATTGATCGGGGCTGGGTCACGGTGGCGATGGTGAAAGACCAGATCGAAGGTTTTATCGCCCGCGACAGAGCCGAAATTCATGCCCTTTATCTGACTCGAAAAGTTGTTGGGCGTGGCATCGGAAAGCTACTGGTCGATGATGCCAAAGCGCAAACTGTGCAGCTTGACCTGTGGACGTTTCAGGCCGCAACTGGGGCCCAGAGGTTCTATTTGCGTCAGGATTTTGTTGAACAGGACCGCACGGATGGGGCCCATAACGATGAAAACCTGCCTGACATCCATTATATCTGGACACGAAAGGCGGCGGCAAAATGACCAACAAACCGGTTCTGATTGATCTGAACGATGACCCGATCCAAACCGTTTCGGATGCGCCTGCGGTGCCCGATATCTACGCTTTGGTGCCAACCGGGCAGGCCATGCAAACGGCGGCGCGGATCGTGGCGCGCAGGCCGTCGTGGCTGGCGCGCTGGTTCTGGGGCTTGTCGCTCAGCCTGCTGACGGCGGCGATCTCAGTCGCTGCCTGGGATTTTGCCGCCTCGATGGTGGCCCGCTCGCCGATCCTCGGTTGGATAGTGATGGGGTTGCTGGGCGCGCTGGTTCTGGTGCTGCTGCTGGTGGCGATCCGCGAGATTGCCGCCATTGGTCGTTTGGGCCGCATAGATAAACTGCGCCGGGCGGCGGATGAGGCCCTTGCCAGTCAGGATTTGGGCGCGGCACAGGCCGTGACCGAGCGGCTGATAACGTTTTACAGCGGTCGCGAAGATACCCGTTGGGGCCGCGAACGATTGGCCGAACGTATCGGTGATCAGGTCGATGCCGGGGCCTTGTTGGATCTGGTCGAGGTTGAATTGCTGGCGCCATTGGACGCCGCCGCCAGCCGCGAAGTTGAGGCGGCGGCCCGGCAGGTGGCGACGGTGACCGCCTTGGTGCCGCTGGCGTTGGCCGATGTTGCAACAGCTTTGGCCAGTAGTCTGCGGATGATCCGGCGGGTGGGCGAAATCTATGGTGGCCGATCGGGATTTTTCGGCAGTTGGCGACTGACACGGGCGGTGTTCACGCATTTGCTGGCCACCGGGGCCGTTGCGGTGGGCGATGATTTGCTTGAACCTATTTTGGGCGGCTCGATCCTTGGCAAACTATCGCGCCGCTTTGGTGAAGGTCTGGTGAACGGTGCCCTAAGTGCGCGAGTCGGAGTCGCGGCGATGGAGGTCTGCCGTCCGTTACCGTTTTCGGTGCAATCGCGTCCGTCCGTACGGGGTATCGTGAAACGCGCCCTGACCGGGCTGTTTTCATCAAAGACAACAAAACCCAAAGAGTGATTATGCCTGATACAAAAACTGTTGCTCACCTTTAAACAGGTGATCGGCGTGCCACCGTGCCGGTTATGGAACACTAGGGTCTGAATGGTGCCAGAACCGTCGCTGACGGTGGTATTGTTTGGATTGAAATGTTTGCCCCGATTGCCAGCTTGATCTGACGCAAGGTCTATTCTGCCTTGTGCCGCCACAATAGGCACAGAGCAGGAGCAGCCAGATGACGGATCACGGTCACAGCCAAAGCGAAATTAAGGCCCGCATCGGGGCACCTCCGGGGCGCGGTGTGCTGCGTGATCTGGTCTATGGTGGCATTGACGGATCGGTCACGACATTTGCCATTGTTGCAGGTGTCGCCGGGGCCGGGTTGTCGCCGTTTATCATTGTGGCGCTGGGGTTGGCGAATGTGCTGGCCGATGGGTTTTCCATGGCTGCCGGGAATTATTCCGGCACCAAGGCCGAACAGGACAATATTGCCCGTATCCGCGCCATTGAGGAACGTCACATCGCGCTGTTCCCCGAAGGCGAGCGGCGAGAAGTGTATGAGATATTGGCCAAAAAGGGGCTGAGCGGCGCGGTGCTGGATGAGGCAACTGCCGCGATTACAGCGAACCGGGAAAGCTGGATCAACCTGATGCTTGAGGGCGAATACGGGCTTGGCGGCGTCGATCCTAACCCAATGCGCGCCGCGATGGCGACGTTTGTGGCGTTTCTTGTGGCCGGATTGGTGCCGCTGGTGCCGTTTCTACTGGGGCTTGAGCAGGCCTTTGCCGTGTCGGCAGTTCTAACCATGTGTGTGTTCTTTGCCATCGGAGCGTTGAAAAGCCGCTGGTCGCTGGCGCCCTGGTGGCGATCGGCTGGTGAGACCCTGTTGATCGGTGGTTTGGCGGCGGCGATTGCCTATGGCGTCGGCACATTGTTTCACGCCTAGGCACAGAGCGTGGGTTTTCACCCACCCTACGCCCGCTCTTTAGGTTCCGACCGCGCGCAATGCGCCACTTTACGCCGCCGTTACCGGGGCCTATAACGCGCCTATGACCCAGCTTTGCCTGATCTTCATACGAATTATTTCCCCGGCGCTCTGATCCTTGAGACGCCGGGAACAGGTGCTCGACCTTATCGCACCGACCGTCACGCCATTTATTTTCACGACTATCGACAAGGACGCCCCTCATGTGCGCCGAAACCACCGATAACAAGACCGACTATAAGTCTACGCTGAACCTGCCCAAAACCGATTTTCCCATGCGCGCCGGATTGCCCAAACGCGAACCCGCATGGCTGGAGCGTTGGGCCGAGATTGGCATCTATGACCGTCTGCGTGAACAGGCCAAGAGCGAGCCGGATCGCAAGCCGTTTATCCTGCATGACGGACCGCCCTATGCCAATGGTCATCTGCATATCGGCCACGCGCTGAACAAAGTCCTTAAGGATATGGTGGTGCGCAGCCAGCAAATGATGGGCCGCGATGCGCGGTACATCCCCGGTTGGGATTGTCACGGACTGCCGATTGAGTGGAAGATCGAAGAGAAATACCGCAAGAAAGGCCGCGACAAAGATCAGGTGCCGGTCAATGAATTCCGTCAGGAATGCCGTGATTTTGCCGCTGGTTGGATTGATGTTCAGCGCAGTGAGTTCAAACGTCTGGGCATCACCGGCAATTGGGCCAATCCCTATATGACGATGGATTTCCATGCCGAGCGCGTGATCGCCGAGGAATTTCAGAAATTCCTGATGAATGGCACGCTGTATCAGGGGTCAAAACCTGTGATGTGGTCGCCGATTGAACAGACCGCATTGGCCGAGGCCGAGGTCGAATACCACGACAAGGAAAGCTTTACCATTTGGGTGAAATTTAAGGTTAGCGACGAATCCACGACACCGGTACAAGTGGTGGACCGTCCCGACGGAAGCCTATCCCCAGAAGGAAAGGAAGCCGCATTTGCTAGGCTGAACGAACTAAAGGGTGCCAAAGTGGTCATCTGGACCACAACCCCATGGACGATCCCGTCGAACAAGGCCGTCGTTTACGGCGAAAACTATTCCTATGGTCTGTATGAGATCACTGACACGCCCGAAGAAAGCTGGGCCTCCAAAGGCGAGCGGTTCTTGCTGGCGGATAAGTTGGCCGGTGATGTGTTTACCCATGCGCGGCTAGAAGACAGTATGTGGAAACGCCTCCGTGATGTGAGTTCAGATGAACTGGCGGCTCTTTCGCTGCACCACCCACTTGCGGGCGTGCAAGACGGCAACGGCGAATGGGATGATCTTCGCGATTTCCGCGCCGCTCCGTTTGTGACAGACGAGGACGGTACCGGCTTTGTGCATTGCGCGCCCAGCCACGGTATGGACGAATTTGAACTGTTTCGTGATCTGGGTATGCTTGAGCAGGTTATCACCTATAACGTGATGGAAGATGGCCGGTTTCGCGACACTCTGCCGTTGTTCGGTGGCAAGGCGATCCTGAAACCCAACGGCAAAGAGGGCAATGCCAACAAAGCGGTGATCGAAAAGCTGGCCGAGGTTGGCGGCTTGCTGGCTCGCGGCAAGATCAAGCATTCCTATCCGCATTCGTGGCGCTCAAAGGCGCCGGTGATCTATCGCAACACGCCACAATGGTTTGCGGCTGTGGATCGGCCCGTGGGCGATGGGTTGGATAAATATGGCAAAACCATCCGCGAACGGGCGCTAACCAGCATTGATGAACTGGTGCAATGGACGCCCAAAACCGGGCGCAACCGGCTGTATTCGATGATCGCAGCGCGGCCTGATTGGGTGCTCTCGCGGCAACGCGCCTGGGGTGTGCCACTGACCTGTTTTGTGCGCAAAGGTGCATTGCCGACTGACGATGGTTTTCTGTTGCGGGACGCGGCGGTTAACGCCCGTGTTCTTGCGGCGTTTGAGGTCGAAGGCGCCGATGCATGGTACAAAGATGGGGCCAAAGAGCGGTTCCTTGGCGATGATTATGCGGCCGATGATTACGATCAGGTGTTTGATATTCTCGATGTCTGGTTTGATTCCGGCTCAACCCACGCCTTTGTTCTGCGCGACCGTGAGGATGGCGCCGAGGATGGTATTGCGGATGTTTACCTTGAAGGCACCGACCAGCATCGTGGCTGGTTCCATTCTTCGATGTTGCAGGCCTGTGGTACGCTAGGACGCGCGCCATATCGGGCGGTTGTGACCCACGCATTTACGCTTGATGCGAAGGGCGTGAAGATGTCCAAATCCCTGGGCAACACAATTGTACCGGACGAAGTCGTGCGCCAATACGGGGCGGATATTTTGCGTCTTTGGGTGGCACAGACCGATTATACCCACGACCACCGGATCGGGCCGGAAATCCTTAAGGGGGTGGCTGATAGCTACCGTCGTTTGCGCAATACCATACGGTTTATGCTGGGCTCGCTAAGTGATGTCAGTGACAGTGATAAGGTTGCGCCGGATCAGATGCCCGAGCTGGAACGTTGGGTTCTGCATCGGTTGGTCGAACTGGATGAAACCGTGCGTACGGGCTATGCCGCGTATGATTTTCAGGGCGTGTTTCAGGCGGTGTTCAACTTTGCCACGCTGGATTTGTCGGCGTTCTATTTTGATATCCGCAAGGATGCGTTGTATTGCGACGGTGACACGGCGCGGCGGCGGGCGGCGCGCACGGTGCTCGACATTGTGTTGGATCGTCTGACCACATGGCTGGCACCGATTTTGGCGTTCACCATGGAAGAGGTCTGGCTGGAACGTCATCCGGGTGCCGACAGTTCTGTGCATTTGGTGGATATGGCAGATACCCCTGCGGCTTGGCGTGATGATGCTCTGGCGGCAGATATGGCCAAGGTACGGTCTGTGCGGCGTGTAGTGACGGCAGCATTGGAATTTGAGCGGCAGGAAAAGGTAATCGGGTCCAGCCTTGAGGCGGCGCCGGTGGTGTATGTTGAGGATGCGGCTGTGCTGGAATTGCTGCGCAGCATACCGATTGACGACATCTGTATCACGTCGGCATTGATCCTGTCGTCGGATGTGGCGCCAGAAGAGGCGTTTAAGATGCCGGAGACTGAGGGCGTTGGTGTGATATTCGAAAAAGCATCAGGTGCCAAATGCGAGCGCTGCTGGAAAATCCTGCCAGATGTGGGTGAACACGCGCATTCTGGTGTCTGTGGACGTTGTGACGAGGCATTGTCGTAGGGGCGGATATTTTGGCGTAGGGTGGGTGAAAACCCACGCCGCTTATCCTTTCGCGTGGGTTTTCACCCAC
>JBLHMP010000114.1:0-10032 GCA_047623555.1 Granulosicoccus sp. | reverse complement strand
GGCGGGACATCGGTCTGTCATTTTTCCATCTGGCTGGCATAAGTAGAACAATACCAGAACATCTTGGATTGGCAAGCCGTGTAACACTACATCCTGTGCTGCCGGATCAAAGGGGATAAGCCTTTGCGGGCGAATTGTTAGAGGTCACGGTGCCATAGCCGTTAAGCTCTTTGCCCATCATCATAAATTCGGCAGTTCCGCCCACTTTGGGGGTGGATTTGAAATGGCCGCGCATGTTGGCGTTAAACAGGTATTTCATCCCCTCAACATCAGCGTCGTCGCTGGAAATTTCCGATTCCATTGCAACGATTTCCGCCCAGGTTGGTGCGCCTGTGGCGGCAAAATCAACGTCATTGATTGCCGCATCAAGCAAGCCGTCCGGTGCGTCGCCATCCGCATCACCGTTGATACCCACCCGGTCGATTTCCAACGCCAGACATTGAATGAGATCGTCCCGCACAAGCGCCTCAATATCCGGCGACGTTTGAATTTGGGCGCGCCGCGAAATAGCCACAGCACCCGCAAGGGTGTGCGGTGTCAGGGACAGGTTATCGACAGACAAATCTGACTCGGTTGGCCCAGCCCCTTCGCCAATCCAATAGGCCGTCGCACCGCCAGTCTGGCGCGGAATTTCGACATTCCCAACCAACCCGGTCAGGGTGCGGACACCCAAACGGGTCAGAGCGGCGCGCTTGCGCAACAGGCCAATAAACGAACTGTCCATGTGTTGCGTTGCAACAAGATTGCCGCCCTTGGTTGGTGTGCCAACCGATTGCGAACGGATAAAGTTTTGCGCCGAAAGAACATCACTCGGGACCAAAAGCCCGCGTGCAGATCGGCCCAAAATGCCCTCGGCGGATTGGCTGATTTCAATCTCAAACTTGGCGTTCTCAATCGCCCGTTTGTCGGTCGGGTTTGCCAGATAACGCACGGCGGCCATAAGGCTATAGTTGCGCACCTCTTTGTCCGTCATGCCGATTTCTGCGTCCTTGGCGCGGGTGGCCTCGGCTTGGTTTGACCCCAGATTGTCCAGAATAGAGCGCTGGAAATTGTCAACGCTGGTGTCACCATCAAGGGCCGCGTCAATCTTGTCTTGCGGCATTTCAAACTTGGCACCAAGGGCGCGAATTTCGCGGGTCCGGGTGCGCTCGCCAACCATCAATTCCGCGCGGGTCGGGCCAGCGGGTTTTGGCGTTGCTGGGGTGGGTGCGATTTCTTTAGCCATGGGTGTTTCTTCCTTTTTGCGAAACTGATTGATTGTGATTTGGATTTCGTCGTCACCTTGCGCCGCGCGGCCAATCCCAACGGTGGGGTCGGCAGGGACAGGGCAAAGGGTGATTTCATAGGGCGACCAATGCGCCCGAATGACGGGTACGCCGTCCACTTCCCCGGTCTGGGCAAGTGAGGTGATTTCGTAACCGACAGACACGCCCGTGATTTCACCATCAAGGACGCGATCATGGATTTCAGAGGCGCGCGCGCCCTTGCCGAACCGGACAACAGCACGGCCCCGCCCTGCCTCAATCCATACTTTTTCGACAACGCCAACCTGACTGTCGATCGTTTGGGAATGATCCGTCAAAAGGGCGGCGCGACCAGACGCCAACCGCGTAAAATCCACCTCACTTTCATCATGTCCCAAAACCTCAAGGCCGACAAAATCGGTGCCATTCTCAAAGAAATAGTGGCGGGAAACTGGTGCCTCACTTGAAAACGTCAGGGTGACGGTTCGGTCCCCTGACTTTTTTGTTTTAGCTGCGGACACCTCAAGAACCCCCGCGCGCGCTTGACGCGCCGGGGCAGTAATTTTGACAGTCATTTTTGAGCCTTTCGCTTATCCCGTGGCGGGATCGGCACTGGAATTGGCGGTGGGCGCGTCTGGAACGTCCGCCGCAGGGTTGCCTGCCAATGTTGGCGACAGGGAAATTCCCACATCCTCTAGGGTTTTCATGTCGCGCTTGAATTGCGCCACGGCCCCCAACAGAGCGGACGTTGCCGCGTCATACTGCGCCAGAACCGCGCGGGCGGCATCCAGTTGGGTTGCGGCCCAATTCAGGACGTCCGGGGAAACAACATATTCGCACGGTGTTTCACCTAGAATGACCATGGCGGTGCGCGCGCGCGCCCTCCGATAATACCAAGCGCCTCAGATGAATTACTACAGTTTAGGAAGATGAGTATGTCAGCCCTAGAACAAGAAATAAAAGCCGTTGTTGACCCGCAATTTCATCACTTAAAAATGCAATTGGCGGAGCTAACAGCTATATTGAAGCGGCAAACCCCGACCGCGCCCTTGCTCACCGTAGAGGGGGCCGCAAAGCTCTTGAATTGCAACCCTGAAACCATCCGCAGGAAAGTTCGCAAGGGTGTTTTGAAATGCACACGGGTCGGCAACCAGATGCGGTTCAGCCACAAGGATTTAGTCTAGCTTCTTAGAGGCTGATTGGAAAAGGGTTGAGTGAATTCAGCAGGTTGTGATTCTGTTCAGTTGGATACCTGAATGGAGATCAAGATGGCCTGGACTGAATTCACCCGGAAGCTACATGAGCGTGCATCGCCCCGATATTCAAGTGATGTAACAGATGCGGAATGGTCGATAATCGGACCACTGTTACCCGGTCCCAACATTATTGGCAGGCCGCGCGAGGTTGAAATACGCGGCGTGTGGGATGCGATCCAGTATATTGCATCAGCGGGGTGCGCGTGGTCGCTTTTGCCGAAAGACTTCCCGCCGGTATCGACGGTTCGATACTATTTCTACGGCTGGCGCAACAACGGTCTGCTGGCCGAGATTAATCGGGAACTGGTTGCTCAGGCGCGTGAGGCCTAAGGCCGAAACCGCCAGCCAACAGCGGGGGTGATTGATAGTCAGAGCGTGAAAACCACTGAAAATGGTGGGATTTGTGGCTTTGATGCGGGCAAACGTATCAAGGGCCGCAAGCGTCACATCATGACCGATACCTGCGGCCATCTAGTTGCACTTCGCGTTCATAGTGCCGGTATTCAGGACCGTGACGGCGCACCGGAAGTGTTCCGTCAACTGGCCCGTGAAGCTCCGAAACTGCGCCATGTATTTGCGGATGGTGGCTATGCCGGGCCGAAACTGCGTGATGCTCTGACCAGCATTGGCCGCTGGGTCATCCAGATTGTAAAACGCTCCGATACAGCCGAAGGGTTTGAAGTTATACCACGCAGGTGGGTTGTTGAGCGCACCTTTGCGTGGCTCGGAAAATGCCGCCGATTGGCAAAGGACTGGGAGAAAACCATTGCGAGTGCCGAGGCTTGGGTCCTCATCGCCCATATCAAGCGAATGACAAGGCTACTCGCAAGAGCTTGAAAAGTATCAGATCATTTTGAATCGGACTCTAAGACATTTCCTCGGCAGATTCATTGTAGTAAATCTGTAACATTTTCAGGTCTTTGTGGCCTATCATTCTCGCAAGGGCCAAAACGCCCAGTTTTTTTGGAAAGCCGTGTTGTCGCCTCGTGTCTGGTATCATGAAAGTGCAGATCAACAATTGATGTCCGCGACTTTATCTTTCTGAAATTTGCGTCCAGTTGCCGTGGAGTCAGGTCAAAGCATAACTTGGATTCTGGCAGGTATCCCAGCAATTCGACCGCGCGACTGGAAAGCGGCACATCACGGGCAGAGCCGTTCTTTGTTACTGGCAAGTGAACGAACCGCTTATCAATATGGATATTACAACTCTGCAATCCGGTTATCTCACCCGCGCGCATACCTGTCTCAATCGCAAAAAGAAATGCGATCATGGTACGGTGGGAAACCGCTGTTGCGGCACTGTCATTGAAGCCCGATGAAATACCAATCGCCTTTATTTCGTCTTTTGTGATCCTCCGATCACGAGGCGGGTTTTCTTTCGGTCACTTTACCCTATGGCATGGATTGTGATCTATCAGCCCCCACTCATGGCGCGCGATATTAAAGACGCTGGACACAAGGGGCATTTCGCGGCTGACCGTGGAACCCTGCACCGATTTTAGCCGATCATCCCGCCACGTGATTATGTCAAATTTGGAGACCTCAGACAATTTGCACCGCCCCAGATCAAGCAGACACAACTGCTTTATCTGCAAGGCTTCCCAGCGCGCGCCAGCCTTCTTTCGGCTTACGTCCCGTTCGTATCTAAGGAATATATCAGCAACGACGCCAGTGGGCTTGTGGACAGCGTCCACTATCTGTTCTGTGCTAATTTTATGCTCTACGCCCGCAGCCCAGTCTTTTGCCTGTATCTTTGTTGCAAACGTCTGCGCTCTCCGAATACCTTTGCGGGCAACTTGCGCCTGCCATCTGCCAGAATCTGTTTTTACGAAGGTAGCCATAGGGCGAAAGTACAGTAATTTCGCCGCCCATACAGTAATTCCATCGTAATCCATAGTAATTTGCAGGCGTACTCGGGGGGGGACGTACTGCAACGAATTTGCGAAGTCGCATAAAAACGTATGTTTAGTAGTAAGTTATACGATTTTATGCGACTTTGCACTATGCAAATTTGGTACCCAAGGCCGGACTCGAACCGGCACATCCGTTAGGACGGGGGATTTTGAATCCCCTGCGTCTACCATTCCGCCACTTGGGCACGTTGGATGCATGTAACCCCAGTCTGCAACAACGTCCAGAGCCAAAAACACTCAATCGCCCTGCCCGGCGAATTTTGTTGCCTTGGTTGACCTGCATCGCTCGGCGTGGTCTTGGATTGTACGACCTGAAACCCGGCAGACTGGCGTGGACCTCTTATAATGTTGCAACGTTTATACAACTGGACCATGCGTCTTGCCGATCATCCCCACGCGTTATGGGCATTGGCAGTCATCGCCTTTCTGGAAAGTTCGGTATTCCCGATCCCGCCGGACGTGCTGATGATCCCGATGATCCTGGCCCGCCCGTCGCGCGCCTGGTTGATTGCGACCGTTGCACTGGTGGCGTCGGTTCTGGGCGGCATGCTGGGCTACGTGATCGGCGCCTTTGCCTTTGACAGCATCGGTATGCCGGTCCTGTCGGCCATGGGCAAAGGCGAAGCAATTGCCGCGTTCAACACCAAATTCAACGATTTCGGGTTCTGGGCGGTGCTGACCGCTGGCATCACGCCGTTCCCGTTCAAGGTGATCACCATCATGTCCGGCTGGACCGGCATGCCGTTTGCCACCTTTGTCGCCACCTCGATCCTTGCCCGTGCGTTGCGGTTCTATATTGTCGCCGGGTTGCTCAAAACCTTTGGCGCACCCATTCGTGTTTTCATAGAAAAGCGATTGGGTCTTATGTTCATCTTGTTTGTCTTGCTGCTGTTTGGTGGCTTTGCTGTGGTAAAATACCTATGACATATTCAAATTTAACCCGTACTCAACTGATCCTGACCGCTGCCGGTGGCTCGCTTGCTTTGTTGCTTGGGGCGCTGGCCTTTCAATACATTGGCGGCATGGCCCCGTGTAAACTGTGCATCTGGCAACGCTATCCGCATGCCCTTGCCATTGCCATCGGAGCCATTGCCCTAAAGGTCCCCGGTCGCGCCCTCCCCCTGTTTGGGGCTGCGGCGGCACTGACCACATCCGGTGTCGGCCTTTATCACACCGGGGTTGAACGCGGCTGGTGGGAGGGCCCAACCACCTGCACATCCGGCCCCATTGGCGGGCTAAGCGCCGAAGACCTGTTGGCCCAGATCATGTCCGCCCCACTGGTGCGTTGTGACGAAGTCCCATGGGAGATGTTCACCCTGTCCATGGCCAGCTGGAACGCGATTGCGTCGTTTGGGTTGGTGCTGTTGTGGTTGGCAGCGGCCCGGTCAAAATAGCTTTGGCGTTGCAGGTCCATTGACCAAAAACCATCAAATGGGAGATTCTAGCCCAAACAAGACATGCACGACAAAGTGCAGCAACCGGTAGAAAAGGCGGATGGTTGCCAATTGCTGTGATCGTAGGATTGGTTAGACGTTCTTTAAAGCAGACGGTCACACCCACCCCGAGATCTGACCGCAAAATCCGAATTTTCCAAACAGGATTGGCCGATCCCACCCCTAGCATTCCTAGCCGGATAGCTTATGGGAGGGGATACCTTAAGGAGAATGAATGATGGCCGCTTCACAAAGCTTACTTGAACTGGTTGCAGAGGCGCAGACCAATGCAAAGCCGTACCAAGATCGCATTTCAGAAGTTTTGAAACTTATGGACGGGCAAAATGGGTCCGACGCCCAAGCCGAAGACCTTCTCGGGGCGACTGTTGCGCTTGAATTGGCCGCGGTTGATATCTTTTCTGTTTTTGAGGCCCGGATGCAGCACCACTTTCGGCGGGGCCCGTTTTCCCGCAAATTGAAATCTTTGCTGTTGGACGCGGGTCAAACCGATCTCGCCGATAGAGTTTATCAATATTATCTTGCGATCAACGTACTAAAGCACGGAAACGGCGCGAGCTATCGAGAATTGCTCAAAAACCCGAGCACTCTTTTTGTTGTGAAACCAACCCAAGACATCATCACCGATGAAGCGCACCCCGCCGCAGGCCTTGTTGATGTCAGTGTGCCGGGCTTTTTTGAGGGGCTGACCACAACCATTCTTGAGGCTTACCAATTCCTTGAAAACAGATAGGTTTCTTAACTCTATTCATCAGATCAAAGAGACCGTGCACAACCAACCCAACTGTCTGGCTTTGCCTTAACGGCGGCCAATCCATCATCCAAATGGCCCGCCGCTTCGCAAATATCTGGTAAGGCGCATCTAATGACAGAGAGTTCCAGCGCCTCACGGTAATCGTTCAATCTGACACAGCAGTGTAATCGCTATTGCTGGGCTTGCCTCAGGAGCGGCAGTTTCGCCTTCTGTAATTCGCGGAACAATCAGGCCACTGCTGCGCAGGGGGCGGTGATCTAGCTCAACTCTGGGCCGTTTTTGCAAGTTCGCAAAGCCAACTATCTGTGCAGTGGCGTCATTGACTGACATTCTGATAAATGTATCCCGTCCCTGGGTCTGGTGTTGGATGCTTTTCAAACTAGACTTCTGAAAATTCAAACGGCCTTACGCGTCGCTAACAACAAACTGGTCTCACTGGTCGACACCCCGTCAAACCGCCGGATTTTCGCCAAAGCCGCATCCAGCAGCTCCAGCGTTTCGGTGCCCAATTCCACAATCA
Organism: Granulosicoccus sp.; assembly: GCA_047623555.1. Classification (GTDB taxonomy): domain Bacteria; phylum Pseudomonadota; class Alphaproteobacteria; order Rhodobacterales; family Rhodobacteraceae; genus NORP181. The sequence continues at coordinate 2,894 of JBLHMP010000114.1, read as the reverse complement.
CATCCCAGCGCCCGTTGGTTGAATGCACCGCCCGCACCTCTGCCAGCCCTTGCAACTGACGAATGATCCGTTCAGTGCCACGCCCTTCGATGCCGATCATCATCAGCCCGCGTACCGGATCGCGCAGCGTGTCCTGTTTCATCACCACCGTGAACCCGACCACATCGCCGCGCTGCTTCATCCGGTCAATCCGCGCCCGCACCGTGGCGCGCGACAGGTTCAACTGTATCGCCAGATCAGACAGCGACGCGCGTGCATCATGGCGAAGGGCGGCAATCAATCGTTCGTCCGTTTTGTCCATTTTTACCGCCCGTTTTGATCAATATAGGCCCATTATGCACAATTTATCCGCTATGTCTCAACGCAATTTGAACGATATTGGTCTCAACACATCCAAATGAGGTCAAAATGAAACGCAAAACCTGCATCCTGATCGGGGCGCCTGTCGACAGTGGTAAACGTCGTACCGGCTGTTTGATGGGGCCGGATTCTTACCGCACCGCCGGTCTGACCGAGGCCCTGTGCGACCTTGGCCACCCGGTTGAGGATATGGGCAATTTGAGCCCGGCCTCGCACACTCAGGACGATCCTGCCGACACCGGTGCGCTACATGCGCTAAACCAGACCATCGGCTGGACCAACCGGCTGACCCGCGTCGCCGAGGACGCGATGAAGCGTGGCATGCCGATCTTTCTCGGCGGTGATCACAGCCTGTCATTGGGATCGGTCGCCGGGGTGGCCAATCATGCGGCCACGCAAAACCGGCAGTTGTTTGTGCTGTGGCTGGACGCCCATAGCGATTTTCACACGCCTGCAACCACCGGGTCGGGTAATCTGCACGGCACGCCTTTGGGGTACGTCACCGGGCGCGCCGGGTTTGGCGGCTTTCCCAAGATCACCAATCCGGTGCCGCAGGAAAACATCTGTATCATGGGTTTGCGGTCGGTCGATGCGGCAGAACGCGCTGCATTGGAACAGACCAAAATCCACCGCCACGACATGCGCGACATTGATGAGAACGGCATCGCCCGGCCGCTGGCCGCATTTCTCGATCGTGTCACAGCTGCCAATGGCTTGCTGCATGTCTCGCTGGATGTTGATTTCCTTGACCCGAGTTTTGCCCCGGCTGTCGGCACCACGGTGCCCGGCGGCGCGACATTGCGCGAGGCGCATCTGGTCATGGAAATGCTGCATGATAGCGGGTTGATGACCTCGCTTGATCTTGTTGAGCTGAACCCGTTTCTTGATGATCGCGGCCGCACAGCCCAAGTGATGGTCGATCTGGCCGCCTCGGCCCTTGGTCGCCGCGTGTTCGACCGCCCCACCCGCGCCTATGTATAAGGAGAACGTGATGACCCCGTCAGACAAGGCCCTGGTGCCGTTTGTATCCGTCGACCACATGATGCAGTTGATCCACCACATTGGATTGGAACCAATGCTGTGTGGTCTGGCCGACTATATCGAGGCTGACTTCAAACGGTGGGAACTGTTTGAAAAATCGCCACGTCTGGCCAGCCATTCCGCCGAAGGTGTGATCGAGTTAATGCCAACCTCAGATGGTGAGGTTTATGGTTTCAAATACGTTAATGGCCACCCAAGCAATACCGCAGAGGGGTTGCAAACAGTCACCGCCTTTGGGCTGCTGGCGGATGTGGCCACGGGCTATCCGGTACTGCTCAGTGAAATGACCATTCTGACGGCTTTGCGAACGGCGGCAACGTCGGCCATGGTCGCACGCCATCTTGCGCCAAAGGATGCGGTGACCATGGCGATGATCGGCAATGGTGCACAATCAGAATTCCAATCCATCGCGATGAAGGCCATTTGTGGCATCCAGAACATTCGCCTTTACGATATAGACGCAGGGGCCACGGCCAAATGTGCGGCGAACCTCGCCGAGCATGGTTTGAACGTGGTGTCTTGCGGCTCGCCAGAAGAGGCCATTCAGGGTGCGCAAATTCTGACCACCTGCACGGCAGACAAACAATATGCGACAATCCTGACGGACAACATGGTAGGTGCCGGCGTACATATCAACGCCATCGGCGGCGACTGCCCCGGCAAAACCGAATTGGCCCCGGCGATCCTGCACCGATCAGATATTTTTGTGGAATACCCGCCGCAAACCCGTGTCGAAGGCGAAATTCAACAATTGGCCCCGGACCACGAAATCACCGAACTATGGCAGGTCATCACCGGCGCTGCACAGGGACGCACATCCAGCCAGCAGATTACCTTGTTTGACAGCGTCGGCTTTGCCATCGAAGATTTCAGTGCCCTGCGATACGTACGTGACCAACTGGCCAAAACCGGACTATGCCATAATCTGGATCTTCTGGCCGACCCCAACGATCCACGCGATCTGTTTGGAATGGTGCAACGCGCCGCGCCCTAAAGCCCGGATAAACCGGGCAGCCTCCGGCGGAGGTATTTAGGACGAGAAGAAAGTAAAAGTGTTCTTCCTATTTCTTCTCGTTCCAAATATTTTGAGGTTTAGGGCAGCGCCCCAAGTGCCGCTGTAGCCCGCCACTGATGTTTGCAGTGTTTGAGGAGGCTTTGGGGTGAAGTATGTTCTTGCCCTTTCCCCAGACGTACTTAGCCTACCGGCTCAGTGACGGGTATACCAAGAGCAGTGTAGCGGTTCAGCGATGCGGACTAGGGTTTCCGCGACCTGCCTTTCGAAGTCCCTCGCCATCAGCGATTTGCCGAGTAGTTTCATACAAAGCATCCACTGACCGGCAGGGTTATGCGCAGCATGATCCCGAGAGGTTTCGTTTCGACGCGGCTTCTGCGGAATCATCGCGTGGGCATCTCGGGCGGCAATCGCCTCGTGGCATTTGCGCGTGTCATAGGCCCGTCTGCGGTGACACTGCTGATGACCTGATCGGCAGGGA
>JBLHMP010000113.1:0-10179 GCA_047623555.1 Granulosicoccus sp. | reverse complement strand
TATCCCCCAACAAATCCTGTCAGGAGTAAGGTTGCACATGGGTCATTTCTCGGTGACAATTCTGACCTCTACCGGGTCAGTTTTGAGTGACATTCAACAGTTCAAGCTGCCATTGACGCTGAAAACGACCGCCGGGAGCGGTTGCCAGTCCCAGCAGCAAAAATGAAGAGAGTTGGGTACGATTATGTTCTCGGATTGATCAAGGAACATGCGCCTATCGACAGCGCCATAAGAAGGGTGGGTTGGGACAAAGCTTACAAAGACATGCATGCGCTTGGGGTCGGTATCGAAACTTTTCGGGCGCTCCAGCGCGTCGAAGTCGACGAGTATACGGCTGATCTGTTTGTATTGATGGAAGACACAGGCCTTTTTGATCACCTTCCGGCGTCCATCAAGAGGTTGCTTGAACTCGACGGTTCTGCTCGTCGTGTCACGATATCCGCAGCTATTGATGTCCATACCCGATGTCTGCTGGCATTGCAGATTGTGCCGAATGCTATCGAGAGCCCACTTCAGCATACTCTTGAAATGATTTACACCGAAAAGACGCCAATTGCTGACGCCGCGGGTGCAAAATTTGGGTGGCCGATGTGCGGGGCGCCAGAGTCGATCGTTTTCGATCGCGGATCGGCGTACACCTCCGACGACGCCTATGACATTCTTGCGTATCTCGGCATCACCAACATTGGTTCTCCAGCTGGTAAACCCTGGTTGAAACCTTTCATCGAACGCGTTTTCAGGACGATCCACAGTGATCTCCTCCTGCGGTTTTCAGGTCGGGCCTTCAGCGATGTTGTCGAGAAGGGCGAAAATGACTCCGCAGCACGTGCGACCCTGACGCTTGAAGCATTCTTGGGCTGGCTCGTACGCTGGACTGTTGATGCGTATCACACCAAGAAACACTCATCGATTGGAATGACGCCGGCCCAAGCTTGGACCAGAGCTACGAAAGAATGCGAACCGCGCGCTCTGAGTACCGACGAAATGCGCGAGGTATTTGGGGTCCGCACATCTCGGAAAATCGGTAAAAAAGGCGTGCGCGTCAGACACATCGACTATCAGAACGATGCATCCATTAAAATGTATTACACGCCCGGAATCGATAACGTCGAGGTTCTTTGGTGGGGTGGTGATATCGGCACCATCAGCATTCGGCCGGATGACGGTCCTTGGACAACGGTCACAGCCGCCAACGACATGTGGATAGGCAAGACTGATACCGATCTTGAAGCCTGGCTCAGTGAACGAGCAGATCCCGAGGAAGATGAAGTCACTGCGCGCCGGAATTTTCTCAACAATGTGAATTCTGAAAGCTACCGTCTCAAGCGTCTACGCGGATTGATTTCGCTTCCGAAAACGGCTGCTGATCTGACCTATGACGTTGAGCGGTTCGGCCGGTTTGCAAAAACGGCAGAGAGACAGCATGCGGCCGGTGAGTATCGTGAACTTTTGGATGACATCGATGGTGATCCTGAGTTCGATGTCGACCCACCTGCACCCTCAACCACCGCTGCGCCTGATGAATTCGAGGCGGCTGCAGAAATTTCTGATCAAGATTCAATGGAGTGAATTATGAATGAAACCGGACACATCAAAACCATGACGATTAGCCAGAAGCTTGCATGGCTGGAGGAGCGCTACTGGCGTTTTGGTCAGGATGAGATGCTGATCGATCACCTTGAGGATCTCTTTGGTGTTGATGATGAGGGCAATATGACATGCGAGCCCCGTCATGACCCGCTTACAGGAGAGACCAAAGGCTTGATGGTCCTCGGGGGGGCGGGGCAGGGCAAGACCGCGCAACTGAAGCGCCTGCTTCGGACAAACGCTGTGCTGACAAAATTCAAGTATGTTGACGATCTTCCTTCTGGAAATACGCTATATGTCACTGTTCCACCTGAAGCATCACTGAAGAAGCTTGCAGAGATCATTCTCGATCTGACTGGATACGATGACATTCATCCAAAGTTGCGGGCTGCCGACGCTTGGGAAATAGGCCTGCACCGTTTCAGTGTGGTTGGTATTAAAGCGGTAATTATTGACGAGTGCCATCACATGCTTCAGCCCGGACCGGGCAAGGATGTCCGTACTGCAATTCAATCGCTAAAGCATGTCATGCAATCTGATCATGGTGTGGCATTGGTAATCGCTGGGGTGCCCACCCTCCGAGATGCGATCATGTCTGAACCTTCACGTGAAACCTATCGGCGTTTTGCGGTTCATCAGCTTTCAAAGATCCGACCAGACACTTATTCCAGCCGGCTGTTTGCAAGCAACTTCCAAAAGTCTGCAGAAATACTTGGGCTCAAAATGGACGCAGCTGACGCTTTCGCAGAACGCATCCAATTTGCTTAGCATGGTGAGGTCGGTGGGTGCGTAGCACTTGCAAAGGAGATTCTTCGTGAAGCAATCAGCCGCAAGCGCGACGAGCTTTCTCTCGAATACGCGGAGCGCGTGTTCAGAAAACGCAACGGTGAACTGGGTATGAATCCCTTCCATTCGGGCAATTGGACTGACGCCAAATCTGAGCTGGAAACTGTCGGGTGGGTGCAATGATGTATTTGCGCCCAGCTCTCCCCCTCGATGCCGAAGAGACGCTTCTGTCTTATGCTGATCGATTGTCATTGATGCACACCAACCGTGGAATGGAGCGGTTGCTTGCCGACCGTGGCATCCACAAAGAACACTTTGTTTCTGGGCGAGCTGATGCGGTTGCCAGGTTCGCTGAAGCGATTGGGCAATCTGTAGATGCACTGCATCCTATCTCCATTCGGGTGCATTCGCGCGGTGCATCCTTTCGCGGGGAAGATATTTCAAAGACGTTTTTGTCACCTCGCATTGCTCGCTATTGCCCGGTTTGCCTTGCCGAAGACGGCCGTAAGGAAAACCGTGGGTTTCGTCTGCTCTGGGGTTTCAGACTTGTCAGCAGGTGTGACAAGCATTGCGTAGCCCTGGCGGATGCCGCAGTGAAGAACGCGACGAACTTACGGACAGCACTCAGTGGGGCGACGTTGGCGCATGCCAATGAAGTCAGCGGCGAGACACCCGACTATTTGCAGTGGCTGCGACGCCGGCTTCACGATGAAATTGGGCACCTCGACCCTTGGCTGGATGGGCAGACCACCGAACAGGTGCTTGCTGCCTCCGAAATGCTCGGGGCAATCCTGGAACACGGCCATCAGGTTGCAGTGACGAGGTTGAGATCGGATCAGACTGAAGAAGCAACTGACATCGGATTTTCGATCTATCGGGAGGGACCTGGCGCGATTACCGAAGCGTTAGATACTATCCGTCAAACATCTCCGGCCACAGCTGTTCAAGCAGGTAGTTTAGCTTATTACGGCAAGCTTTTCGATTGGCTTGATCGCCGAAGTAACGCCATTGATCCTGGGCCGATCAGAGATATTCTACGCGATCATATTGTGAGGAATTCCGCCATAGATCCAGGTACCACTGTCTTGGGTATCGAAATTTTTGAACGTCGATATTATACAATTCAGAGTCTGTCTGCAGAAGTCAGCATGGACCGATGGCGTCTTTGCCGTCTCCTGAAGAAGCTTGATCAAATTCCTCAGACTGCTACCGATATCGAAAGCGGTAATATGGTTTTCGAGGCGGCAAAGACGTTGCCTTTGATCGAAGCATTCAAAACGGCAGTGCCTCTGCGGGACGTTCCCGAATATCTTGGGGCCAGTAAGCGGCAAGTTGAAGCTCTTTATCGCGCGGGTATCTTGAAACCGCTTGTTCCTAGAACTGGGCCCGGTTCGGTCCGTCATGTTGTTTTTGCGCGGAAGCACCTTGATGATTTTCTCGCGAAGTTATGTGGTCTTCCGGAACTTGTTGCAGAAGCATGTGAGGAATTTCGCCCGCTTGCATATGCCTGCCAGCGTGGTGCTGGCCCCTTCGAGAATATTTTCGAAGAGATCTTAGCAGGGCATATTCCGTCTTTCCGCCACCCTAAAAAATCAGGCATAGGGGCCATTTTTGTAGATGTAAAAACAGTTCTGGAAATGAAGACTCCGAGCTGAACTAAAGTTCGAATTTCAGCAAAGTTAGCTCGCTTCGGCGGGCTTTTTTTTGTCGGTCCTTGATATTCGCGGCCAATTGCCCTTATTCTCGCGGGATCTTTAGTCCTATTGTCAGAATGCTAAAAATAAAACATTGAATCTAAATAGTTTTTAGAGCTCTCTCGAGGTAACTTTGTCCCGATGTACAGCGCTATACAATTGCGCGGGCAAACCCGGCTGACCCCGGCCGGCGCAATTGATTCGCCAACATTTGGCGGGTTCCGACGCTATTGGTGACGATACCAGCAACCACACACTGGCTGCTGATGGACTGAATGCGCCGCATATCAAGTTTTGGACGATTTCCGAGGATGATACGCTTTTGGGCTGCGCGGCGCTCAAGTCTCTGCCGGACGCAATGGTTGAAATAAAGTCGATGCATGTGCTGAAACAGGCGCGGGGCCGGGGCATTGCCCAGACTTTGCTCGCGTATTTGATTGCTCAGGCCCGCACAGATGGCAGCGGTGAATTGGTACTGGAAACCGGATCAATGGACGCGTATGCGGCGGCGCGCGCCTTGTATGAACGCGCCGGTTTTTCCTATTGCGCACCAATTTCCGGATATTGCGAAGAGCCAAACAGCGTCTACATGCGCTTGGCTCTTGATCCTGCCCGCCAATAACTCCATGAAGGCGCCAATGGTCCCGTAGCTCAACTGGATAGAGCACCTGCCTTCTAAGCAGGGGGTTGCAGGTTCGAGTCCTGCCGGGATCGCCAACATTCAAGGATTTAGGTATTTCTAGCTAAGTCATCGGGTCAAGGCCGCCTAAACGTTGCCAAAAATCCCCAGGTTGCCTCCCAATGTCTTCTCGGCCAAAATACCTCGGCCGGAGGCATCAACAGCGCATCCTGTACCTTGGGCTGGTCCCCATTCTCCACATCCGCAGACCGTAGCCTTTTCCCTAGGCCAAATGGCCTGAAGATCCAATTTGGCGGCATATTTCGCACAAAAAGTCACGTTATCTTTAGAAGTGGTGGACTTTTGTGGGAAAATGGGCATTTTGCCCGGGCGGAGGCGCGAAATATGACAAATGATAAGAAATCCCGTTCCAATCACCGGGAAGTAGAAGTTCTCGATGCCCTGCGCCGATTGGGCGGGGCTGCGCGCAATGCCAATCTGGCCGATCTTCTGGGGGTGTCCGAGGAAACCATCCGACGCACAACCAAGGCGTTGGCCAAGGTCGATTTGGTGCGGCGCGTGCATGGCGGATCATATCTGGTGGACGCCGAGGCCGAGGCTGGTGTGTTTTCTCGGCTTGGCCTGCGCTCGGGCGAGAAAAGCCGCATTGCGATGACGGCCGCCAATCTGATCCCGGATGGCGCCTGTATTTTCCTTGATGTCGGGTCGACCTCGACCTTTGTGGCGCAGTCACTAAGCGGCCGCACAAATCTGACAATCGTCACCAATTCCCTGAATGTGGCGCAGTCACTGGCCAATAGCGAAGGCTGCCGGGTGTTCTTGGCGGGTGGTGAATTGCGCCGCACCGAATGGGGTGCGTTTGGCGCCGATACCATTCGGTTCCTTGAGGGTTTCCGGTTTGACGTTGTCATCCTAAGTGTTGATGCCATCGACCCCGAAGGAGGGTTCCTGCTGGCGGGCCATGAAGAGGCGGCGGTGTCGCGCGCCGTTGTCAGCCGCACAGCGCGCACCATCGTGGTGGCGGATCATCAGAAATTCAACAAACAGGCGCCGATGGTTTTATGTACGCCGCAATCGGTGGATGTTGTGGTTACCGACCAGCCTTTAACCGCTGAATTTGCCCAGTGTTTTCAAGAGTGGGGCGTGTTGTTGGTCAACGCCACCGACCCCAAAATTGACGCAACAGCAGATCGGACAACCGCATGACAATCCTGTCGTTTATCATCCAGATCGCTGGCGCCACCATGTTGCTGTTGTATGCGGTCCGCATGGTGCGCACCGGGATCGAACGGGCATTTGGCCCGTCATTCCGCCGCATCGTTACCACCACCAGCAACCCGTTGAACTCGGCGCTAACCGGGCTTGTTCTGGCCATCGTGCTACAAAGCTCGGCTGCGGTGGCGTTGTTGGTCTCGGGCTTTGCCGGGTCCGGGGCGCTGGGTTTTGCCGCTGGTTTGTCGATTGTTCTGGGCGCGGATCTGGGCTCGGCTCTGCTCATTCAGGTGCTATCATTCAAACTTGAATGGTTGGTGCCGGTGTTGCTAGCCGTGGGTGGTGGGTTCTTTATCAAATCAGACAGTCGCAAGCTGAAACAGGCCGGGCGGATCATCCTTGGCATTGCGTTTATCCTGATTTCACTGCGGTTTCTGCGCGAAACTATGGACCCGATACGTGACAGCGCATTCCTGCCCTCTATCGCCGGTTTTCTTGAATCCGACTTTATCGCCGCGTTCATCATCGGCTCATTGCTGGCCTGGTTTATGCACTCCAGTGTCGCGGTGATCCTGATGTGTGTGACGCTGGTGGCCATCGACGCCATCCCGATGATTGCCGGTCTATCGCTGGTTCTGGGCGCAAACCTGGGAAGTGCGGTGATCCCGGTCTGGCTGACTCGTGGGTTGTCCAATGGGGCCCGGCGCGTGCCCGTGGCCAATTTCCTGTTGCGGGGGTCGGGGGCGATTCTTGCGCTGTTGATCGTCAACAGCCTGCCGGTGCTGTCCTATCTGGGCGGCGGCAGCAATGCGCAGACATTGATTAACGTCCATGTGCTGTTCAACACGGTGTTGTTGCTGGCGTTGCCGTTCTGTCGCTTTATCGAGGCACCGCTTTGTAATCTGCTGCCGGATACACCTGAGACAACGCAGGAAATGCCGGTTTTGCACGTGAGCCTGTTGGATGATGCGGCCCTGACCACCCCTGGTCTGGCGCTGGCCAATCTGAAACGCGAAGTGATGCGGATGGAGCAGGTGGTGAAGAGCATGGTCGCCCCGGTAATGGATTTGTTCGACACCTACGACAAAGAGCAGGCAAATGCGCTGGCGGAACGGGACGATGTTGTGAACTCTGCGTTGGACAATATTCGTCGCTATGTGGCGGCGATGCCTGCGGATCGGATGACCAAGCAGGATTGGAAGTGCGCCCGCGAACTGACGGAATACGCGATCGAGCTCGAAACTGTGGGTGATTTGGTGGTCAAAATTTTGCTGCCGCTGGCCAAAGAAAAATCACAAGAACGGCTAAAGTTTTCTGCCGCCGGGGCGCTAGAGTTGGTCGACATGCACGAACGTATGATTGCCAATATGGGGTTGGCGTCCAACGTGCTGGTCTCGGATGATCTGGAAAGCGCGCGGCTGTTGCTTGAGGAAAAGACCGAAATGACCCGGCTTGAACGCAAATCCCGCAAGAAACATTTGCGGCGTCTGTCGGATGGTTCAAAGACCAGCTTTGAGTCGAGCGATATTCACCTCGAAGTGTTGCGGGCGCTGCGCGAGATCAACAGCCATGTGGCATCGGTCTGCTATCCAATCCTGTATCGTGGGGGCCAGCTGCTGGAAACCCGTTTGATCGAAACGATCGGCGAAGTTGACAATAACCCGTAGAGTGCGTGAAATCACACACCCTACGGGATGGTGTTACGAACCATACTTTTCTTCGCGACCTCCATAAACGCCCGAATTACCTCGACCTCTTGGCGCTGAAGCATGTGCACCAATGCCTCGCTCATCCGCGCATCGACATCCCTTACGCGGGTGCATTTAACCGGCGCTAAAGGTTTACGCCATTGCCATCTGTCTGGATGGCTGCGAACCCGAGTATCTGGACAAGGCCATCGCTGATGGGCTGATGCAACCCCGAAACGCATGCGTGAAACCGGCACCGACCGTTTGGCGCATTCGGTGATCCCGTCGTTCACTAACCCCAATAAACTGTCTATCGCGACAGGTCGCCCGCCAAGTGTTCACGGCATCTGTGGCAACTTTCTGTTTGACCCTGATACTGGCGAAGAGGTGATGATGAACGACGTGCGGTCCCTGCGCGCCCTATTGGGGGCGGGACTGAAATTTGACCAAGATCGCGCCCGTTGTTTTTCGGCCGAGAAATCCGACACCTCAACCACCGCTGAACATGGCCAGGAGGCCGCCAGCACATGGCTTGGTCTGGCGCAACCTGAGGTCAATTCGGCGGATCTATCCGAATTTTTGTTTGCTGCGGGCGTTAAGCTGTTGGCCGACTGGCAGCCGGATGTGATGTATCTGACCACCACCGATTACGTGCCGCACAAATACGCCACCGACCATGCGGATGCCAAATCGTTTTACGAAATGTTCGACAAATATCTGACCCAGCTTGATGCCATTGGCGCGGCCATTGTTGTGACCGCTGATCACGGCATGAAGCCCAAGCATCTGGCGGGTGGATCGCCTGCCGTGGTCTATGTGCAGGATTTGCTGGACGATATTCTGTACGAGGCCGGATCGCCGCATGAAATGTTCCAGATTGTCACCGGCGTGCCACAGGACATTGGCGACGAGATGTGTACCAACAAGAACATCGACATCATCACCTTTATCGGTGGCGTGCCGGTGGGCAAGATCATAGCCGCCAAGGCCGGATATAAACGCACCGCGCTTGAACTGGGCGGAAACGACCCGTTGATTATCTGCAACGATTTGAGCGATGCCGATCTGGGAAAGGCCGCAACCATTGCAGTGGCCGGAGCGACAGGCAATTCGGGTCAGCGATGTACTGCGGTCAAACGCATATTGGTGCAAGAATCGGTCGCCGACAGGTTTGTCCCACTGGTGTTGGAAAAGGCCAAGCCGCCGAAGTGTTCGAAAACAGGGTATTTGATGCCGAAAAGAAGGGCGCAAAAATCCTGTATCATCCGGGCAGTAAGGGCGCGTTGCTGCCGCCGATCGTGGTTGATTACGTTCCCCACGACGGCGATCTGGTGATGGAGGAAACCTTTGGCCCCATCGTGCCAATCGTGCGGGTTCCGGACAATGACCAAGAGGTCATGGACATCTCAAACAGTACCGATTTTGGCCTGTCTTCGGGCGATTGCCTATATCAACGGTTTGGACGTAGGCACCTGCAATGTCTGGGAACAGCCGGGGTAACGGATTGAGATGTCGCCGTTTGGCGGTATCAAAGACAGCGTCAATGCCGTCAAAGAGGGCGTGCTTGAGGCAATGAAGTTCTTCACCAACGTCAAAACCTATTCGCTGCCTTGGCCCCGGTGATTGCCCTGACATGAGCAAATTCATCCACACCAAAGGCGAATCCAACACCGCGGATGCCCGCGCGGTGTGGGCGAAACACTCCATCGGCCCGAAATCCGCACTGTTGATTGCGCGCGACAGCAACGCGTTCCTGCATCAAAGCCTGTCGAGCCCCTGTGCCGCCACCATCGCCGAGGCCGAAGGCATCTGGATCGAAGACCTTGATGGCAATAGGTTCATGGATTTCCACGGCAATTCTGTGCATCACATCGCTATGCCCACCCTCGCCTGATCGCCGCGACCAAGGCCCAGTTGGACGATCTGTCGTTTGCACCGCGCCGTTATACCAACGAACCTGCCGTGGCCTTGGCCGAAAAGCTGGCCGAAATCGCGCCCGGGGATCTGGGCAAGGTCCTGTTCACCACGGGTGGATCTGATGCCAATGAGGTCGCCCTGAAAATCGCCCGCGCCGCCACTGGCCGGTTCAAAACCGTATCGTTCTGGGATTCGTTCCATGGTGCCGGTATGGGGGCCGCCAGTGTTGGCGGAGAGGCGACGTTTCGATCCCACATTGCCGGGCCATTGCTGGCCGAGGCTGTGTGGAAACGCATTTGATTGCGTGTTTTGTGTCTCTGCTTTTCCGTCTATGACGTTTTTCTATTCCAAGAGCGTGATTTGTCCCAAATGGGGTCCTGTTTGGCCGAGCTGGCGCTTTGATAGGGGGTTCTGCCCGATTTTTGGCGGTGTCCGGTTCAATTACACCCTCAACGCGGCCATCAAAGGGGCAATCCCGATGATTTTGAGGACTCGCTTGAAATTGTAAGTTAGGACATGGAGACTCATCTCGGCGGCGACCTTTTCTCGTGTTCTGGTCAGGAAATGGGTGTACCCCATCCAAGCCTTCAATGTTCCAAAGGGATGTTCAACGGTTGATCTGCGGATCCGCATGGCGTCAGGTTTTTCTTCCAAT
>JBLHMP010000112.1:0-10331 GCA_047623555.1 Granulosicoccus sp. | reverse complement strand
CTGTCGAAAAACGGTTCCCTGAATTTCCTTTTGTCATGACTTACCTTCCAAGCTTTACGCTCTCCGGTAAACCCGGTCTGGTTCAGTGCGAGGCGGTTGTAATTCTGGCGCAGGCCGATCCTGGCCTCGCGGGCCAGTCCGACCAGTTTGCGCCGGGCCGTCTCATACAGTCGGGCGTCGGTGGGATGGGCGATGTTCTTCTCCATGACCGTGGTGTCGACGGTGACCCGCTTGAGTTCGTTGCCCTTCACCATCCCGGCCCGTTTCCCGGCTTCGATTGTCTGGGTCAACATCCATTCAACACCTTCCTCGCCAATCCGTTTGCGCCAGCGCGTCATGGATGAGGGATCAAGCGGCAGACGATGCTGAAAGAACGTCTCACCGCAGAAATGCTGCCAATATGGGTTCTCGGACCACCGCGCCACGACCGCCTCGTCCGAGAGTGCATAGGCATGTTGAAGATAAAGGAGGCCTGCAACCAAGCGCGACAAGGTCGCGGGGCGACCGGTGTGGGAAGGAAAGAACCCGCCCCATTCCCGCTCGAAGACATCCCAGTCAATCAGGGTTCCCAGTTTAACCAGTTCATGGCGCATGTCGATCATTTCGACCAACTGGGCGCGCAGGAGGTCGTCTTGTTCTGCGGGTGGTTTTCTTGGCTTCATATCGTGGCTCGAAATTGCAGGGTTCCTGCCGATATTATATCCAACCCTGCACTTTCTGCCCAACAAAATCGTGCTGTTTTAGAGCAAAATCAGCTAGATAAGAGTTGTTCAGGTCCGACTCATTATCCATCGTCAGGCTGCCAACCTTGCTTTTCAACCGACTGATTTCAGCGTCACGACCATCCCGGGGCTGGCTCTTCAAGCTGGCCTCGCCAGCCCCAAGAAATTTATCACACCAGTCGCTTAAATCTGCTGCCGTTACCTGCAACTCACGTGTTAGAATATCCAAAGATTCACCCCGAAGAAGCCGCAATACAGCACTTCGTTTCCGAGCCGCAGTCATCCGTCTGAAACTGCCCGGAGGCGCGCTCGCTTCGATACTCGAAGTCTTCGCTCCCGCGCCTCCAGAAGATACGCCATTCCCCTGATTCTTTCCCATTGGTCCATCTCCTGTTTGGCCACTATTAAGCCAGTTGAGATGTCTCAGAAAACCCTAGGGCAGTGTAGTCCTTACTGAGACTGGTTATCATCCGTCTGACAGCGCCCACCACGGTTCTGGCTGGTGGCAAAAGCCACAAGGAAACCGAGCGTATTCTGGGCGTGGCCCCGGCCACCATTCGCAATCAGACTCAGTCGATTTATTCCAAATTTAACGTCAATAACCCCGCTAACCTTGCCGCGATTGTTAACGAATATTTCTGATTTTTGGTTCCATCAGGTTAACTTGCCCCGCGAGGTGATGGCGGCAATTTCGTCGACTTGATCGTCCCGCATCAGGTGCACCACGTCATACAAGTTAGAGACAACGCAGGCATGGTTTGGGATGACGCGTACACGATCGCCGATTTCGGGTCGGGTTGCGCAGGCTGACAGGTCAACAACTGCGTGTTCCTCAGATAGTCCGGAGATCACGGCATCAGGGTAAAGTAGTATATGCCCGTACCCCGGCGAAGGGCATTGATCGGCTGCGAGGGCCTTGGAACCGGAATCAAGCACTGCACGATCTGACGTTGGGCGGCTGACAACGGTTGCCAGTACCGTCAGGGCGCAATCGTCCAGTGTGCAATGACCCCACGCAACCTGCATTCTGTCGTTATATATATAGGTGCCGGGGCGGTGTTCTGTAGCCGTTGTAACGGTGGTGGCTTGTTTGAAATCGGGGGTGCCTCCGCTTGAGACGACCGGCGGGGCTAGTCCGTTGCGGGTTAAAATGTCGATGGCGGTTATTAACCACGCTTCGGTTCGCGCAAGGCCACCGCGTGCCGGATAGGTCATCAGGCCGCCGAATTTTAGCCCTTTGGCGGCAGCAATCGCACGGGCTAGTATCAACGCCTCATCCGCAGTCTGAACACCGCAGCGGTCTGCGCCGGTGTCGCATTCTATCAGCACCACCAGCGGATGTTGCGGGTCGCTGAACCGGTTGGCGTATCCGGAAATGGTCACCAGACTGTCGGCAGTGACGGACAGCGTAACCCGATAGTTCAGGGCAAACAGACGGTCCAGTTTTGCAGCGCCAAGAATGTTGTAGGGCAGGAAAATGTCGCTTAGCCCTCCGTTGGCCATTGCCTCGGCCTCGCCCAATTTTTGCGCGGTGATGCCAATCGCGCCCAAGGCCATCTGTGCCAAAGCAAAGCGCGGCAGTTTGTGGGTTTTTACATGTGGTCGCAGCGGCAGGGCGTGCGCCTCGCTATAGTCCTGCGCCTTTTGCAGATTGGTTTCGACCTTGGCCAGATCAATCACCACGGCGGGCGTGTCGATGTCATCAATATGCATGGGGCATCACCTTATAGCATCCAGAAAGGGCAGATTACCGGCGGCCAGCCCGGCGTCAACATTCAGCGTGGTTCCGGTAATACCACTGGCGGCATCCGAGGCCAGAAAAGTGACGGCGGCGGCAACCTCATCGGGGATTACCAGCCGGCCAAGTGGATAAAGCGCGCTGATCTTGCCCATCAATTCCGGAGAGCGCTCAATCCGCTGATCCCATGGCTGGGTTCTGATCGAGCCGGGCACAACGGCGTTGGCGCGAATTCCGCGCCACCCTTCCTCGACCGCAAGCGCGCGCATCCACGCCAGAGTGGCCGCTTTGGCCGCTGAATAGGCTGGATTGCCGTGATGCGCGAAGGCATTGACTGACGATATGAAGACAAATGCCCGGTCGCCGGTCTGTTGGCGCATCTGTGGCAGCAAGGCATGAGTTAAGAGAGCAGAACTGGTGAAATTCAGGTTCATCTCGTCGATCAGGCCCTCGGCCGTGGTCTGCTCAAGCGTTTCCTCGCGGGCCCAGCCTGCGTTCAGAACTACGATTGACGGTGTTCCATTTGACAGGATGGACGCCATAGCCCGGCCTGACGCGTCGCTGTCGCGCAGATCAAAATGATGCGCCTCAGCAATATGGGGCGCGGTCAGATCCGAGCCTTCGACATCGCAGGCCACCACGTCGCCACCCAGCTTTGCAAACGCGGCGGTCAGGGCCTGTCCAACGCCACCAGCCGCGCCGGTGATAACGATCCTCTGGCCTTCAAATCCGGTCATTTCATCTACTCCTTGCAAAATTTGGCGCCTTCGGCTTGGTAAGAGAGACCGCAACGAGAAAAGGAATTTCTGTTATGCCCAAGCAAGTTTTTGGATCTGCCCAAGTGCCCCTGTCTCCGGCTGTTCGGGCGGGGGATTTTGTATATGTGTCCGGGCAAGTGCCGGTTGCCGATGGTAAAATCGTATCCGGGGGTGTTGGCGCAGAAACGCGGGTGGTTCTGGACAATATGAAATCCGTGCTGGAACTGGCCGGATGTGAAATGGACGATGTAATTAAAACCACCGTCTGGCTGCGGGATCGCGATGATTTTGCCGAATTCAACGCCGTATATGCCACATATTTCGCGTCTGAACCGCCAACACGCTCTACTGCAGAATCCCGATTGATGATCGACATCGCTGTTGAGATCGAGGCCATTGCCTATAAACCGCTCTGATGCGGGGCAGGGGTGCCGTAAACCGGCCTATCAATGCCTTCCATCCGCGCCTTCAACTGTAGCGCCAGAAACCGAGAATAAAACCGCGACAGGGCCAGATTGCCGCCGTGATACCACAGCGCGTTGACCGCCGTGGGTTTCCACATGTTGCGCAATTCTCCCTGCCATGGTCCGGGATCACCACGGACGCCTGAGCCAAGCCCCCAACAGGGGCCGGTCGCGTCCGCCGCCTCGCGGGATACGATTGTCGCCATGGTTTCGTGCATGGACTGATAGCCGGTGCAGGCAATGATGACATCGGAGGCGATGTGCTGGCCATTGTCCAGTGTTAGCCCGGTGGGTGTTAGGCTGGATACACCCGCCCCCGACGAGACTTTGATCTCGCCCGATGCGATCAGCTCTGACGCGCCGACGTCTATGTAATACCCTGAGGCGGTGCGCAGGGCTTTCATCATCAAGCCGCTGTCGTCCTCACCAAAATCCAATGCAAAGCCAGAGGCCGTCAGGCGGGCGTAATAGTCGGCATCCTGCGTTCTGATCTTCTGGTAAAGCTGTTTCTGGCCGTCACAAAACAGCGTAAACGGCGTGGCGGCGGCAATCAGATCGGCCTGTTCCACATCAATTCCGCGCGCCTGTGCTTCTTCGGAATAAATCTCGAACCCTAGCTTCATCAACGTGTCAGAGCGCACAACCGTGGTGGATGACCGTTGTACCATCGTGACGTTTGTCCCGGCTTCCCACAGATCAAGGGCGATATCATGGGCCGAGCTTCCGGCCCCTACCACCACGCAGGTTTTGCCTAAGAAAGCATCGGCATTCTGATAGTCACTGGAATGGATCAATTGGCCCTGAAAGTCCTGCTGACCCGACCAGTCGGGCAAGAGGGGAGGACCATATGCACCGGTGGCAAAGACCAGATGTTTCGGGTGTAATGTGATGGTTTTTCCCTGTCGGGTGATCTGCACCTGCCATTCATTTTTCGCGGAGTCATAGTGGGCATTGTCGCAGGTGGTGGATTGCCAGATGTTCAGCTCAAATATCTGCGCATAACATTCCAGCCAATCGCCCATCTTGTCCTTGGGCGTAAACACTGGCCAGTTTTGCGGGAACGGCAGATACGGCATGTGGTCATAACCAACAGGGTCATGCAGTACCAAAGACCGGTACCTGTTGCGCCAACTGTCACCGGTTCGCGGGTTCTGATCGACAATCAGCGTTGGCACATCCAGTTGCCGCAGTCGCGCACCCAGGGCCAGACCGCCCTGACCGCCGCCGACGATCAGCACATAGGGCTGGTCCAGTTCGCCAAGGCGCGCGACCTCGTTGGCGCGGGTTGCGGTCCAGGTTTTTCGGTTGCGATTGGCAACATGTTCGATGCCTTTGGGGCGGGTTTTGTGACGGGGTTCCTCATGGCCGTGCAGATCGTCCAGAACTGTCAGTAAGGTGTGACAGAGCCCATCTTTCAAGCTAATCCGGCCAGTGCCCTGCGCGGTCGCCGTAGTGAAAGTGATGTTAACCGTCAGGGTATCGCCTTGGACCTCGGTTTCCCCGTTTGCCGCCCAATTTCCGGGCGCGGTCTGCGTCAGCGTGGCCCCGAGCATCAGGGCAATTGCGCCAGTGCCCTCCATGGTTTTGATGTTCCAGGTAAAGGCTAGGATGTCACGCCAATAGCCATCTGTGTGGAACAAACGGGTGACCGCAGCGATGTCTTGGTTGGTCAAAGCGGTCGCGAACTGTTCAAGCCAGCGGCTCAAGATCTGGTCGTCTGTCATGTTTTAGTCTCCCAAAGGTCCCAACGATCCGGGGGCGCCCTTTTCCATCAGGTTGAATTTGATCCGGCGGAGGTTTTCGCGGGCTTGCGGGCCCATCTGATAGCCGGTCGCAGCCGCAACTAGATCAATGATCGTCAGGTATGCAAATCGTGTGGCCGATGGGGTCAGCGCGTCGGGATATTCGGCGATCCGGGTTGTCAGAGCGATCTCGGCAGCGGTTGCCAAAGCGCTGTCCGGGGCTGTCACTGCAATGGTGCAAACCCCGTAATTGCGCGCCAGTTCGATGCATTCGACAATCTCAGGGGTGCGTCCGGTGGCGGAAATCGCGATGACCACATCGCCGGGGCGAAAGGTAGAGACGGTCATGTTGGCGACATAGGGATCGCGGCAGGCCATGATCGAGACACCGTAACGAAACAAACGGTTCTGGACCTCTTCGGCCAGAAACGAGGAACTGCCGCCAAACCCGACGGCCATGACCTGGCGTGCCGGTGCAATGCTGCCCGCCGCTTTTAGCACAAGGT
This sequence comes from Granulosicoccus sp., assembly GCA_047623555.1. Classification (GTDB taxonomy): domain Bacteria; phylum Pseudomonadota; class Alphaproteobacteria; order Rhodobacterales; family Rhodobacteraceae; genus NORP181. The sequence goes on along the minus strand of JBLHMP010000112.1, from coordinate 4,401 downwards.
CGGCGTCAAGCTGGCGTTCAACTTCGCGCAGGGCCATCCGGGCTTCGCCAAAAATCGACCCCCAGAAGGGTGGGAGCTCGTCACCGGGCGTGGCTGTCCATTCGCCTTTATCCGAGGCCAAAAACAGCTCTCCAACCGCCAGACTTTGCGCCAGCTGCAGTCGGAACTCGCGGACACCATTGCAGCCGACGGATCGGCAGAACCGGGTTACAGTGGGTTGGCTGACCCCGGCTTTGATGGCGATTTCACCGTTAGACGCCTCAAGCGCCGACGGGATGTCGGACAGAATAGCATCTGCCACCGATTGTTCGGCGGGGCGCAAATTTGCATAGCTATCTTTGATTATAGCAACGATATCGGGCATCCGCTTTGGGCTGCTGTCGTCCAAGTCTTGTGCTGGTCTGGTCTGGCTCATTGTTTACCTTAAAGCTTGGGAACACCACGTAGCACCCGGCGATGCGTTCACTTAATCAAGATCGTGTAAGAAACTTACAATAGAATCAGGTAATTTTCTCAATAATTACGAAGTTTTGGTAAGATTATTTCGAATCGTTGACATGTCAGTAAGTAAGTTACAAGGTTTTCGAGATAATGGACACCCTGATCTGAGGTACGGTCAGGCCATCTTTCATAAGAAAGGCGTTAAGTTGGCAGTAAAATTGTCGGTACAAAATGCGAGCAAAAGCTATGGCGAGCTTGAGGCATTGCGCGGCTGTTCGTTTGACGTGGCTCCCAAAACCATTGTGTCGATTGTTGGCCCGTCTGGCTGTGGGAAAACCACTTTGCTGTGGTCGATGTCCGGCCTGCACGATTTGACCGACGGGCAGATAATGCAGGATGGAAAGCCGATCACGGGGCCGCACCCGGACATTGGGCTGGTGTTTCAAGAGGCTAATCTGTTGCCCTGGCGCAATCTGATGGCAAACATCGTATTTCCGTTTGAGATCAAAGGCACCAAACCGGAGCAGGACTGGATTGATCACTTGATTGATCGCGTCGGGCTTAAGGGTTTTGAGAACCGGTTTCCCAATGAATTGTCGGGGGGCATGCAACAACGCGCCTCGATTGTGCGGGCGCTGTCGCTGCGCCCCGAAGTGTTGTTGATGGATGAGCCTTTTGGCGCATTGGATGCGTTTACACGCGAAGAAATGAACCGGCTGGTCGAAGAGATCTGGCTGGAAACCCAAACCACAATTGTGTTCATCACCCATTCAATTGAAGAGGCGATATTTCTGTCAGATCGGGTGATTGTGCTGACCAAACGACCCGGTCAGGTGCAATCGGATCACGCGGTTCCGTTTGAACGCCCCCGTAGCATTGAAACCATGGCCAGTCGCGAAGTCTTTGATCTGACCAACCGTATCAAGGCTGACATCTACGGCATTAAACCGCCGCTTGCGGCAGTGGCGGGGTAGAGGGTATGGGCAACGAAACCCCAAAGTTTGAGACGTCCAAAACCGGGCAGGTGGGCCTGAGCAACATGTCGGTCTTTGCCTCGGGAAGCGGTGCCCGGACATGGATTGAAATCGGCGTCATTATCCTGACAGCAGTCATTGTTATCGGATCCCTTGAGGCAACGCTGCGCTGGTTTGAAGTTCCGTCTTACATCCTGCCGACGCCTTCTGCTGTTGGAGCGGCGCTGGTCAAAGAGTTCCCGCTGATCGCGCCGCATCTGGGCTATACTTTGATCGAATTGTTTGGCGGCTTTTTCTTTGGCGCTACCACAGGATTGATCCTTGCGGCGGTGATCACCCAATTTCCTTTTGCCGAGAAAGTTATCGCGCCCTATATTTTGATCCTTGTCACCACGCCGATGCTGGCACTGGTGCCGCTGTTGATCCTGCGGTTCGGCTTTGGCTTTGAGCCACGCATCATTGCCGTGGCGCTGGCATCCGGTCCGATGGTGATGATCAACGCCGCAACCGGGTTTCGCCGCGTCGATAACGCCAAGATTGCGCTGGCGCGGTCCTATGGTGCCACGACATTGCAGATTTTCTGGAAAATTCGCGCGCCGATGGCGTTGCCAATGATTTTGGTCGGGCTAATGATTGGTGCGATATTCGGTCTGCTGACGGCAGTTGGCGCGGAAATGGTTGGCGGCGGATTTGGCCTTGGCAACCGGCTGACTACCTATTCTTCAATGATCAACATGCCCGAGTTCTTCGCCGTGATCGTCATTCTGTCGACACTGGGCATCCTGATCTACGTTTTGTTTTTTCTGATTGGCCAGAAATGGGCGAGTTGGGAGACGTGAGGCCGTCAACCCAAAGCAAATTTGTTTCATAAGGGAGTGATGAATATGAAAGATCTGAATACAGGAATGACGCGTCGCCGGATGCTGCAAGTGTCGTCGGCGGGCGTGGTCAGCGTTGGGGCGATGGGGCTGATTCAATCAGCCAATGCCGCGGCCTATGACCGGGCTTTTACCTGGATATCGCCACGCGGTACGCTTGAGGTTCTGGATGATTACGGATTCTGGGTTGGCAAGAAGATGGGCTATTTCGGGGATCTGGATGTCGATATGCAACCTGGCCCATCGGACGGTACCGCGACAGTGAAATTTGTCGATGTCGGGCAGGCCGATATGGGATTCCCGTCGCCTGGGGTGTTTTCCTTTGCCATTGATAAGGGCATGGACCTGAAATCAGTGTTTCATATGGGCGCGCGGGATACATTCTCGCTTGCCTTCCGCAAGGGCGAAGGCCCGAAGGATATCAAGGACATCGAAGGTAAAACCATTCTGCTGGGATCAGCTGCGTGGCAACCGATTGTTGATCCGATGCTGGCGGCACAAGGCGTGGATATTTCCAAGATCACCTATGTCGAGGCAGGTTGGCCAACATGGGGCACTGCATTGGCAGCAGGGCAAGGCGACGCGGCGCTGGCCTGGGAAGGTCTGCGGGCTGAATGGATCGCTACCGGGCTGGAATTTGAATACTGGCTGGGCGTCAAAAACTCAAAACTGCCAGCGAACACCTTTGTGGTGCGGGCAGGCGATCTTGAGGATGCCGACAAGGTTGATTTCTTGACGCAATATCTGCGTGGTTGGGCGATGGGCATGGAATTTACCGAACATAACCCACGCGCTGCAGTGCAGATGGTTTATGATCAGTTCCCGACACTCGGATCAAACACCGGGCCGGAATTGGGTACAACGTCGATCCTGCAACAGATGAATGTGTTCCGGGGCGACTGGGCCAATCGCGAAGGTTGGGGTTGGCATGATATGTCGTCGTGGCAGTCGTTCTTTGATCTGTCAGCTAGGATTGGTCAGAATGATAACCCAATTCAGGCGGCGGATGCCTGCACCAATGGCCTGATTTCCGGGATTAATAGCTTTGACATGGCTAAGGTCAAAGCCGATGCGATGGCGGTAGAATTGTCGGCAGAGATGGCGGCTGTGGATGTCGACAAAATCCGTGCCGGTATGTTCGATCAGGAAATCTGATCGCAATCTGAACACCAGGTGCAGGGGGGGGTGATCTGCCTGCGCCACATTTGTTTTGGGGAGAGATATGACAAATCCTGTACGTGTTCTGGTCGTTGGGCTGGGGAATATGGGCGCGTCCCATGCCTTGGCTTACCATAGCAATCCGGGGTTCGAGATTGTCGGACTGGTCAGCCGGACGATCAAATCCAAAACCATCCCGGATGAGTTGCAGGGTTACCCGCTATATGAGAACTACCAAGAGGCGCTGGACGCGACCAAACCGGATGCGGTGTCGATCAACACCTGGCCAAATACCCATGCGGAATTTGCCATTACTGCGATGCGCGCGGGCGCGCATGTGTTCATGGAAAAACCCATTGGCGTCAGCAATGAAGAAGCCCATCAGGTGGTTGCGGTGGCCCGCGAAACCAATCGTAAACTGGTGCTTGGTTATATCCTGCGGGTGCATCCATCCTGGATGAAATTTATCGAGATCGGTCAGACATTGGGCAAACCACTGGTCATGCGGCTCAACCTAAACCAACAATCTTCGGGGGATGCCTGGATGTGGCACAAGAACCTGATCGACAGCCTGATCCCGATTGTCGATTGCGGCGTGCATTATGTCGATGTGATGTGCCAGTTGACCGGTGCAAAACCGGTGCGGGTGCACGGCATTGGCGCTGCCTTATGGGCCGAGGCGGACAAACAGAATTACGGCCATCTGCATGTGACATTTGATGACGGATCGGTTGGTTGGTACGAGGCCGGCTGGGGCCCAATGATGTCGGAAACTGCGTTTTTTGTGAAAGATGTGGTGGGGCCAAAAGGAGCGGTATCGATGGTCCCCAATGAGGAGGTCCGACAGGACGCCGATGATCTGTCCGACAGTGCTGATATCGACAAACATACCAAAACCGATGCTATTCGGGTGCATTACTCCGATGTTGGCGAAGACAAGAATTTTACCC
>JBLHMP010000111.1:0-10429 GCA_047623555.1 Granulosicoccus sp. | reverse complement strand
AGTCGGTCAAAGCCGAGGAATACAAACCTTCCCGCCGCAGGATGGCCGAGATGGCGCCGGTATCCGCCGAGTGGTCCGTCTCACTAAGAATACGCAGCTTATATTTAGCGGTGAAACGCCGCCGCTTCGGCAAATCCGTCAGTTCGGCTGTCGGCACCACAGGCCTGGGGACAACACGGGCATGGGGCTCAGCCGGTGGGGTTGCATCAGACGCAGCAACCGCTGCAAGCGGGTCCTGTGAGGGCATAACCATGGGTTCGTTCCCCTGCACCCTCAAGTGTAAACTTGAGCAACCAATATGTCTCACTCTTATTGGCACGGAGGGATGTGCTGAATATGCGCGCCCGTGGGTCGGCCTCCAGTGACAAAATTGGTTCACTCCCATTTGATGCCAATGGCCTCAAAAATCTGGGTTGCACGGGCGGTCTATCGTACTCGGAATGGAGCGAGACAACAGTCGCCGAACGCGCGGCATCCGAGCATAACAGGTGGTGCCAAGTCTCTTATAGTGGCATGATAGGTTGGGTTGCTGGCCGGTTTCTGGGCGAAGGAAATGCGCCACAACAGGTTGCTGCGGGGATTTCATCCAAACCGATGGTGTATATGTGTGATGGGCTGGGTACGCCGCTGACGTTGGTGTTGATCGCCACCGATCCGGGCATCGCGTTTCTGCGCTGGCGGAACACTGCAGAAGTGCTGGTTGCTGTGCCTGCGGCGTCGGGTGGCAAATACCAGTCAGATACTCCAGAGTGGCGGTTTGAGTTCTGGTTCAAAGGCGATGAGGCCATGTTTACGTTGCCCGGTGAAACGGCGCTGGGCTGCAAATTGGACGAAACGGGCTGACGGTGCGCCAGCCCAAAATTTCAGCCTAGACTGCGCAAAAGCTCCACTGACGGTTCGCCCGTCGCGGCCAGGCCGGCGCTGGTCTGATAGGCGCTGATCGCTTTCTTTGTGTTCGGGCCAATCACGCCATCGGCCCCGTCGGTGTCAAAACCTTTGGCCGTCAGCCGTTGTTGCAACGCGATGCGGTCGTCTTTGGTTAACCCGTTGGCATCGGGTGGGAAACTGGCGCGCAACGGGCCAGCACCACCAATTCGGTCGGCAAGGTGGCCCACACCAATGGCATAGGCATCCGAGTTATTGTAGCGTTTGATTACTTTGAAATTGCTGGTTACGGCAAAACGCGGCCCGCCGGGTTGTGGTTGGATAATGCTGCCAGCAGGCGCGCCCGCGCCAACTTCGCCACCCCATGACACGCCACGCGTCCAACCGTTGCGTTGAAGATACGCAGCGGTTGAGGCCAGCGCGTCGGTGGGATCATCCGACCAGATATCGCGGCGGCCATCGCCGGTAAAATCAACGGCAAAGGCCTGATACGAGGTTGGAATAAACTGGGTGTGGCCCATTGCACCGGCCCAACTTCCGTTCAAACGCGGGGCCGTAATGTCGCCGCTCTGTAGGATATTAAGCGCCGCAATAAGCTGCTTTTCGAAAAACGCACCGCGCCGACCGTCAAAGGCCAGGGTTGATGTTGCTGATATAACCGGCACATTGCCGCGGCGTTCGCCATAAAAGCTCTCAAGGCCCCAAATCGCGGTGATAATCTCGGCATCGACGCCATATTGGGCTTCTAGCGATTTAAGGGTCGATTGGTGTTTGGCAAAGGCGGCGCGGCCTTTGCTGACCCGTTCATCCGAGGCCGCGATGGCCAGATAATCCTCAAGGGTGCGATTGAATTCGGTCTGATTGCGGTCACGTTTGACAACGCCGGGCAGATACCCGGCACCGCGAAACCCGGTGGCAAGCGTGGCGTTGGACAGGCCCTGTTTTCCGGCGCGCACCTTAAAGGCGGCGACCCAGGTATCGTAATCTGCATTTGGAACTGGCAGAAGATCAGAAGGCAACCCGGCCGATTTTACGCTGCTGGGCCCTTGTTGTGGTGTTCCGTTACATGCGGCAAGGCCAAACGCCGTAATGCCAAGCCCAAAGTGACGCCGTGTCATGCCCATATCTTGCCCTGCCTGCTGTTTGTTATTTGCGCGCATTCTAGCAAGGACAGGAACGTATTCAAACCACATGCGTCTGTCGATTTTGGCGAATATGGGGCCGCTGTTCGCCTTAGACCGCCCGGCCGAGGCTGTTTGCGCGGATTTACGCTGGGCACAGCGCGACTTTGAGCTGAAGCATAACACCGTTGGCAAGGGGGATCGGCATGTCGCGCCGATTTGGGCGGCAACGTCTTTGGTGGTCAAAACCGCGGTGAGGGCAAAGTGGAAATTGATGGCGGCAGGCCAGCCTTATCACTTTTCTGGATCTGAAAGTTTTGACAGCGAATCCACCCGCAATCCGACAGGCAACCCAACGCGGGTTTTGGTGGCCAGAACCGGGGTGTTTTGCGATGTTGTTCCGGTTGATTCCCGCTTTAGGATGTAAAGCCCGCTTAGGGTGATGATGCCGGCACCAACCCATGTCATCATGTCCGGGAATTCGTTGAAAAATAAAGCGCCATAGACAGCGGCCCACAGGATTTGGGAGTATTGCATGGGGGCTACGATCACCGCAACACCGCTTCGATACGCTGTGATCAGACAGGACATCGCCATCAACACAAGCGCTGCGACAACCGACATTGCGCCAAAATCCATGATCGGCATCGGTTTATAGACAAACGGCAATGCGATGGCCATCAAAATGAGATTGGCCATCATCGGATACAGAATCATGACCACGGGCCGCTCCTCTGCACCAATTTTACGCACGATGATGGCGTTTATTGCCCCTGTGACGGCGGACACCAACGCGGCTGCGTGGCCCAAGCCAAATTCGGTGGATGAGGGCCGCAATACGGCCATGACGCCAGCCAGCCCGATGACCACGGCCAATCCGCGCCGCAATCGCACGGTTTCGCCAAGCATCGGCACCGCCAGGATGGTGATCAGCAATGGCGCCGCAAACAAAATGGCATAGACCTGCGCCAGTGGCAGCACCGAAAACGCATAGAACGCACCAAGGGCCGAGGCGACTCCGGACAGGCTTCGCAGGAGTATCCACCAAGGGTGTACCGGGCGCAGGGTTCCGGGGACGTTGTCGCCGATCAACACAAGTGTAAGCAACGGGAACGTTAACAACGAGCCAAAGAATACGATTTGGATGGGCGAATATATTCCGCCCAGATATTTGATGATGACGTCATGGAACGAAAATATGGCAAACGCCAACAATCCGAACATGGCGCTGGACAGGTTGGACGAGGCTGCTTTTATGGGGGTCATGCATCAGGTCCGATCATTCCGAAGGTCACATTCGTAATATCAGGACTTTGATTATCGGCATAGGCGCGCAATTTTAAAAAACTGCGCGCCTTGCGACATTTACAGGCTGGCGTCCAGTGCCGCCAATACCGCGTCGCCCATTTGGGTGGTCGAAACCGGTGTTACGCCTTCTTCGCCCAACAAATCGGCGGTGCGCAGACCATCGGCCAGTACTTTTTCAACAGCGGTTTCAATCCGCGTGGCCTCATCGCCCTGATCAAACGAATACCGCAAGGCCATGGCAAAGCTGAGGATACAGGCGATTGGGTTGGCTTTGCCCTGACCGGCAATGTCTGGCGCCGACCCGTGAACGGGCTCATACATCGCCTTGGGACGACCATTGTCCATCGGCAGACCAAGAGAGGCCGACGGCAACATGCCCAGCGATCCGGTCAGCATTGCGGCCATGTCCGACAGCATGTCGCCAAACAGGTTGTCAGTAACGATCACATCAAACTGTTTGGGCCAGCGGCACAGCTGCATGGCACCGGCGTCGGCGTACATATGCGTCAGTTCAACTTCGGGGTATTCCGCGTCGTGGATTTCCTGCACAACTTCGCGCCAGAGCACACCGCTCTCCATGACGTTGGCTTTTTCCATCGAACACACGCGGTTGTTGCGCTGTTTGGCCAACTCAAACGCCGACCGCGCCACACGGGCGATTTCGCTTTCGGTATAGCGTTGGGTGTTGATGCCAACGCGCTCGTTGCCTTCGCGGATGATGCCACGGGGTTCGCCGAAATAGATGCCGGATGTCAGTTCCCGCACAATAACGATGTCCAGACCGGCAACCACATCGCGTTTCATCGACGAGAAATCGGCGAGCGCATCAAAACACTGGGCCGGGCGCAAGTTGGAGAACAAATCCATTTCCTTGCGCAACCGCAACAGGCCGCGTTCGGGTTTTACGCTGAAATCAAGGTTGTCGTATTTCGGCCCACCAACAGCGCCCAACAGCACGGCGTCGACCTCTTGGGCTTTGGCCATGGTGTCATCATGCAGCGGTGTGCCGTGTTTGTCATAGGCCGCGCCACCAACAAGGTCTTCGGTGACGTCAAAGTTCAGGCCGCGCTTGTCGCCATACCAGTCAATGATCCGTTTCACTTCGGCCATGACTTCGGGGCCAATGCCGTCACCGGCGAGGATAAGAAGCGAAGGGTTAGACATGTCGGCTCTCCTAGGAAAAATTGATCACTTTGGGCCTATCGTGGTCAGGTAGGGGGGTCAACGGCTGAGGCCGCATTTGCAAGGCCATGAAAGGTTCAGGCGGCGTGATTTTCAGGTGGTGGCAGCCTGAACGAAACGAAGCAGACCATGGCGATTAGCGCCAGGAAGGCAAAGGGTAAACAGCCGGTGAATACCGTTGCTGCAACCAATTTGGCACCCTCAACTGACCCTCCGAGCGAAAACCCGGCAGCATTTGCCAACACACCGGTAATGGATGCACCAACCGCAAACCCAACACGCCCAACGGTTGGCATGGCACCGGACAGACGCTCAAGGTCGTTTGGGTCGGCCAGCCGTCTTGATCGGCGCAATACAAACGTCCACGAAATGCCGAAACCAACGCCTTCGATCGTGGCAAAAACAGCAATGAGCGCAAGTGGTCCGTTCTCAAAGCTATAAATCATTCCGCAAACGCTTGCAAAAACCAGCAGCAGGCCAGCCGCAATAAAATATCGGTCACGATGTTCTGGTGAACCTGATACGGCAAAGGCCGAAATCGTCCAGCCAATCGCGACGCAGGCCAAAATATAACCGGCGACTATAGGGGGCGTTCCGTAGATAACCGCCAGCAACAACGGGCCATAGGCGGCCAGCCCCATTGTCGCGACATTGATTGCAAAAATCATCAGCAAGGCAGCACCAACCGGCGAGCGCAGGTCAAAAGCCCGTTTTGGCAAAATCCGATTTTCCGGGTGCCGGGCATCAAAGATAACAAAACAAACCAACGTCCCAACGCCCAAAACCAACAACAATGGCGTGCGAAACGGTGTCACGTCGATGCCCGCATAGGCGATCAAAAGTACCGCCAATGACAGCAATGCCAAACGGCGAACTGGGATCGAACTGTTGCTGTCTGGGGCGCGCGCAGGTTCCGTGAAACGTGCGTTGAACATGATCCAGAGCGCCAGAAACACGGCCTGTACGGCAAAAAACACAAATCCCATGCGCCAGGTTGAATAGGTCGTAAAAAACCCGCCGATCATCGGGCCCATAAACGCAGATGACCCCCATAATACCGAAATTGCGGCCATCACCCGGGCATTCAGCCGGGGCGGGAACAGGCGCACTGTGGCAATGAACGCCAATGCCGTCATGCCGCCGCCACCAAAGCCCTGTAATAGTCGCCCGCCAAGCAAAAACTGCATGTCTGGTGCTGCAGCGCTGACAATACAGCCAAGCGCAAATAGGCCTGCCGCGTAAATCATCGGCTTGCGGATGCCCAATTTCAGAACCAAAATGGCGCTTGATGCCCCGGCTATAATCGACCCGATCTCATATAATGCAATTGACCAGGCGACATAGGCTTCGCCGCCAATGTCGCCAATGATATCGGGCATCATTGTGGCGACGATCAAACCATCAGCCGCGTGTAACCAGACGCCAAGACAGACCAACAAAAGCGGCGAGGCATATTGTTTGTTCAATACCTCGCGCCATGGCACCGAGTCAGATTGTGTGGTGGCCGTCATGTTCAAAAACTCCAATGCGGTTTCAATTGCATTGGTACCTCTAATTCCTCAAGCATGGTTTAGGTCAAGACGGAATTTGCTTTTTCAAACGGGTCGCGGCGACGCGGGCTAAGCCAGATGTTGACGCAGCCCATCCGCCAGCAAATCCCAGACCCGCCGGATACGCGGGGTCTGGCGCATGGCCTGATGCGCGGTCAGCCAGACCGGCAGGTTGGGTATTTCGATGCCAAAATCCAGCTCTTCAACCAAAGGATCAGCGCGGCCAACCCCGGTCTGCGAAAATCCGATGCCACAACCCATGCGCACCAGTTCCCAATAGGTTGCTTGGTTATCACACCGCACCGCAAAGCTCTCGCGGGTGATCTGCCACCCCATATCGCGCATGGTGTGCACCATCAGATCGTTGCTGTCATAACCGACCATATCGTGGCTCAGCATATCAGTGGCGTTTTGCGGATGGCCTTTGCGTTCAAGGTACGAATGCGCCGCAAAGACCCCCATTTCGATATCGGCAATATGGCGCGTGACAACATCCAACTGCGTCGGGCGATACATGCGAATGGCAATATCCGCCTCGCGAAATAACAGGTTTTCGGTGGTGTCTGACGGGATCAGATCAAGCTGGATCGCCGGTTCGGCCTCGCGTATCGAGGCAAAGATTGAGGGCAGGATATAATGCGAGGTCAACACGCTGGCGGTGATCCGCACTGACCCTTCAAGTTGCTGCGATTGTCCGGCAGCTGTCAGCGCGATTTCGTTCATGGCGCGGTGCATTTGCTGAGCCAGCGGCAACAGATCGCTGCCGGTTTCGCTTAGCTTTAACCCACGGGCGTGACGATCAAACAGCTGCGCGCCCAGCGTCTGCTCTAACGTCTGGATTTGCCGCCCCAGCGTTGGTTGGCTGCGTCCAAGCGTGCGGGCAGCAGCAGACAATGACCCGGTTTCAGCCACCGCGAGAAAGCTTTGGATCAGTGACCAGTCCTGTGGGGAAATTAGGTTATCCATTCATAGATGAATACATGACCTGTGATTTTAGGCAATTCATATGATGTACTTGAATGGGTATCACTGTCTCAGAAATTCACGCTCTAAACCGAGGAAAACCAAATGACACAGACTGTATTGATCCTGGGCGCAACGGGCCGGTTTGGCCGCAATGCTGCGCAGCAATTTCAACGGGCCGGATGGGTCGTCCGGTGTTTTGACCGCTCGCACGATGATCTGACACTGGCCGCACAGGGCGCAGATGTGATCGTGAATGCGTGGAACCCACCCTATTGGGATTGGGCCGCGCAGACGCCCCGGCAACATCGTGATGTGCAAAAGGTCGCCAAACAGGTCGGCGCAACGGTGATAATTCCGGGCAATGTTTATGTCTTTGGTAAAACAACGCCCGGCCCTTGGTCACAGGATGCGCCGCATCACGCCCAAAACGCGCTGGGCAAGATCCGAATAGACATGGAGGCGTCATATCGTGTGGCGGGTGTACGCACGATCATTCTGCGGGCCGGGGATTTTCTGGATACGCAGGCGTCGGGCAACTGGTTTGATCTGATCATGATCAAAAGTCTGACCAAAGGCGTGTTCACCTATCCCGGTGATCCAAGCCTTTCGCATTCTTGGGCGTTTTTGCCTGATTTGTGTCGGGCCGCGGTTGAGCTCGCCGAAATGCGCGATGATCTGCCGGTGTTCAGTGATGTGCCGTTTCCGGGATATACGCTGACCGGCACGGAAATGCACAATGCGTTGGATAGGGTGACACCCAACAAAGTGCGGCTAAAGCGGATGTCGTGGTTGCCGTTGCAAATTGCAAAGCCGTTTTGGCGGATGGCGAGTACCCTTTTGGAAATGCGCTATTTGTGGAATACGCCGCACAGTCTGGACGGTGCCAAATTTCGCGCCTTGTTGCCGGGGTTTAAGTCGACGCCGCTGAACGAAGCCCTGATGCGGGCGGGTCAGCTGACATAACGGGTTTAGTCGAGTTTCAGATCAACCCAAACCAACCGGTGGCGGCTGGCGGTGATGGCATCGTCATACCCAGCCGCGCCCGGTGTCGGCCAGTGTACCGCCGCGCCAACAACCTGCCAATCGCGCGACGGCAGCAGATAATCCACCCTTAGACGGCCGGGTTTGGGCCAATCCACCGTGTCCAGCGGGTTGGGGCCGATGTGGCCCTGATCGGCAGCAAGGGCGGCACCTTGGCTGGACGGGCTGGGGTCTTGCAGGCGGGGATCATTCAGCAAGGTGGCGATCGCTTGGTTACGGCCATCGCTCTCAAACGGGTCAAGGGTGGCACCGCCCGCCAGTATAAACTGCCCTATGGGTGGCGTGCCGATTTTCCCATCCAGAAACAGCCTCCAGAACCGGATTTCATCGTGGTTGCGGCGGCCATTCCGATCCTCGGGCCCGTCAAAAACCGGCGGTCCGGCATGAAACGTCAGTAGCGATATTTGCGACCCATCGGGCAACTCGATGGGAACAACCCAATGGCCGGTGCTGGACAATCGTTGCGCGTTTTGTGCTTCGACTGACGGGAACGGTTTTCCGTCCGGATGTGTCGGTAGGATTGCCCCAGGCAGATCGCGCCACAACATGGGCGTGAAATCCTGAACCTGCTCGTGCCGGATCGGATGGCGCGACAGAATCGCCAGCCCGCCCTGACCGGTAAAGGCGCCATAGCCCTGTGCGTCCCGTGGTCGGCCACGCCGCCCATCCCCATCCAAATCCAGCCCGCTGGCCATGCCACTGTTGGGGCGCCGCGCAAAACGATAGGGAAAGATCAGCCCGGCCTGCTCTAACCTGTCGGCAAGCGCGTTAAGAGCAGCGCCGTCATAATCCCAATCAATGCCTTGCAGCGCCAGAATATCCGGGGCCACAGCCGCAATCACCTCGATAACGGCGTCAATCTGCGGATCTTTTGCGCGCTGAATATCGCGCAGCAGCAACCCAGGCCCGTCGCGGAACAATTCGGTGTTGAACGTCGCGACGCGCAGTGTTTCAGCGTTGGTGCAATGCGAGAAAGCAAACAGCGCAGTACCACAGCATAGCGCCAAATGTTGCCTCATGCGGTTTGCAATGCCTCAGCATTGGCATATGTGCGGCGGCGTTTTTCCTCGATCAGCTCGGCAATCCGCAGCATGGCAATGCCGCGCATCACCATGCTGGCCGGGATAAAGGCCCAGGCGCTTAGCGTCCAGATCAGCGTATGCGGGTTGGTCATTTCTATGGGGGCAATTATATCCGATGTGGCCTTGATCACTGCCGGCAAAAGGAACGGCAGCAACAGGCCAAGGATGATATTGATCCGGCTATCGCGTTGTAGCTGCCGAACGACATCGCCCCCGGCAGTCGGGTCAAACAGCGGCAGGTTGATCCAGACATTAAAGGCGCCTGCATTGATCGGCCAACCCATAACCCGCACAACAAACAGAAACATCACCATCACGATCAGGGCAATCAGATAGGCGACTCCGGCAGCAACCCGAACGGATTCAACCGTTGTATTGGCGGCGGTGTCGGGCAGCATCAGAACAACCAGATGCACGGGCGAATAGGGGATATCAAAGGCCTCCCCAACAATTGCCCCGAGTCCGGCAAACATAGCCGTCAGGTTGTTAGGCTCTATCTTCTGCTTGCAGATGATAGCCAGCAGAAACACCATCGCAAACAACGCCACATACCGCATTCGGTTCAACGGCGGCGCATCGCGGAATTCCACAAAACTAGGATATTCGGCATAATATTCGACAAAGGTCAGGGTAGCCGCAAGAATGGCGAGAAAGGCGATGATTTCGGCTGAATTGGACGTGCTTTTGGCCAGCAACAACGACGGTGTTGCGATCAACATAGCCACCAAAATCGCGCGCAAAGCTGCGCCTGTCATATGTGCGAGCACTGTTCGTCCCCTACAAACTGGTTAGATGCGATACAGTGCCGCTTCTTTATCCCAACTTGTTTCCACCCTGTCGGGCAGCTTGCCTCATTTAGGCCTTATTTATGCCTTTATTTGGCCCATTGCTCAACCCGCAAGAGTAAAACAAAACCGATTTAAGGGTATTGCCGACAAGACTGGTGCGTCTTTGCATCAATGATTTGTTGTGCCAAGCGGGAATTTTGGCGCGCTCCGAACAACAGAACTTTCACTGCCCATCTTTGAATCCTGAGTGTCGACGGCATTCTGGCCGGTCGCTTGCGCTGCACGATGCATTTAGCCGAGCGATTACATTCGCGATGGCGATTGGGTAGGGAATGACTCTAGACAACTGCTCAAACAGTTGTTCATGCTCGTGTGCGCTATTGATGCTATAAAAGAAAGAGGTGGTCGCAGGAATTCGGACCAGTAGTTAAGGTGGATCAACTTGTGAGAGAGATGATCCAAAATGAGGAAACGAAAGAACCATTCGCCCGATTTCAGGGCCAAGG
>JBLHMP010000110.1:0-10670 GCA_047623555.1 Granulosicoccus sp. | reverse complement strand
CAAAGATAAATTCTTTGATCCCAGCGGCGCGCGCCTCGTCAATCGCGTATTGAACCAAGGGGCGGTCCACCAGCGTCATGATTTCCTTGGGCACCGATTTCGTAGCCGGCAGAAAACGTGTTCCCATGCCTGCAACAGGAAATATCGCTTTTGTTACTTTCTTACGCATTTAAATTCCTCAAAATCTTAAAAATATTAAAATATTAAAATATTTAGTATTCCAAACTCACACACAGTATGCGGGACAATTAGTACGCCGTTTTGCATCAAAGATCAAATCCATAAACGCGCGCTACGGCTGGCCATTTGTCGGCCATCACTCATTTTGGTCGAGACCGGGGAACAATGCCTCCGATAGTCTGAAACACCAGGTCGAAATCAAAACAAATGCTTTGATGTTGTTGGTATATCAGGTCCAAATGCGCCTTACGTGGAACGCAGGCCCGGCAATATACATCATCCGTTTGCTGCGATGTGCTGCACCGCGATAACAGCGCGCCTTCATGTTCATTATAGACAAGTGTCGCCAGCCCGGTCACGCCCGGACGGGATTTGAGAACCTCGTTATACACTTCGGGAAACCGTTCGACATATTCCCGAAGCGGTGGCCGCGGCCCGACAAAGCTCAGATCACCACGCAGGATGTTGAACAATTGTGGCAATTCATCGATTCGGCGGCGGCGCAACATTGCGCCAATTCTGGTAATCCGGGCGTCTTTGTTTCCGCCTGACACACCCTGATCGTCATCGGTCACCTGCATGGTGCGCAATTTCCAAAGGGTGAATCCCTGATCCGGGGTTTTCATTCGCTCGGCCGCATAAAACAATGGCCGACCCTGACGAATCCACAGCCAGAGCAGCAGACCAATTATCAACGGACTCAGAGCCACGACCAACACACATGCAAACAGAATATCCAAGAGCCGTTTTTGCCAAGTCATATGTGCCACATCCTTCAGGATTTACCCGATTTTCATTTTTCGCCACTCAGCGACCATATTTTTAGCCGAACTAGCCCGCGCATCCAACACCGTAAAGCGCTGCAATTTTTCGGTCGCCAGACACACCTTTGCAATTGCGCTGTCAGGCGCCGGCTGCCCGGCCCACTCCAACCCGGCAGCATCCAACAATGCCCCCATCTCAAGGGTTCCGGGGGCCGCAACATTCAGCACTGGTGGCAAATCAACGGATCTGATCAGATCCGCCATCACCCGCGCCAAGGTTTCAGGGCCGATATAGCTGCGCGCCGGGCTAGACCCATCCGCAAATTGATCCAGCCGAAACCCTGGTCGCCAGCCGCCCAATATGGCATCAACACCAGCCACATTGCCAATACGCAACGCGCAGGCCTTTACCCCCAGGTCATTGGCCAATGCCGCGACTTGTGTCTCCATTTCAGCCTTGGCATGACCATAGTCAGACTGTGGTTTCAGCGCGTTTTCCTCATCTAACACCCGGGATTGATTGCCATAAACCGCCGCTGACGACACCACCAACACCCGCGCGCCACAGTTGGCCGCGGCGCGGACGGCGGCCAGGGCCAGTGTGGTGTTGTCCTTTAGATCGGCCCCTTGCCGGACTTTGTCATTTGTGACGCCCGCCAAACATAAGATAACCGCCCGACCACGTGCAGCACGATCCAAAGCGGCCTCATCGTCGATTTCCAGCCTGGTCCAATCAGCCCCGGACACGGCAGAACGCGCTTGCCACACAGCGCCGTCATCGGGCCAGAAGCGGCGCAAGATTGCGCCGATCCGGCCAGTGCCGCCCAATACCAATGTGTCAGGAATATCCATCTGCAACTTTATCCTTAGGTCATCGCAACTTCAAACATCTGGTCACAGATGGATATGTTTGTCCTCAGGCAGCAAACTGTTGATCCGCGAAATATGCTCGGGCAGACAGCGGGTCAGGAAATCGTATTTCTCAACGACATGCCTGCGCGCGGCCGATCCAATATGGGCATATTTATCGCGGTTGGACAGCACATCAATCACCTGATCCGACAGCGCTTTGTGGTCAAAGAAATCAACCAACAACCCGGTTTCGCCATGGGTCACCGCCTCGCGTACCGATGCGACATCTGAGGCAACCACAGTCGCCTGCATCGACATCGCCTCAAGCAGCGACCACGACATGACAAATGGCATGGTCAGCGCGATATGACAGCGGCTGATCTGTACGATACTGCGATAGTCGTCATAGGGAACCTGCCCGAGGAAATGCACCCGGCTCCAATCAACGCGATCCCCGACTTCGGCCTCCATTTCACCACGCAATCCATTGGGGTGACCGCTTTTGCGACCATAGGAAACATCATTGCCGCCGACCACCAACACCCGCGCATTGGGCCGTGCCTCCAGAATGGCCGGCAGCGCCCGCATAAAGATGTGAAAACCACGCGCATATTCCAGATTACGGGCAAGATAGGTGAATATTTCGTCATCGCGTGTCACCGGGCGATCCAGTCGCGACAACGACAACTTCGCCTTGGGGTTTGGCAAAAGCTGGTCGGTTCTGATGCCGTCATGGCAAACATAGAATTTGTCGTGAAAACTGGCGGGAAACCTGTTCTTTTGCCACTCGGTTGGGGCATGCCCTAAGTCCACCGTCT
Organism: Granulosicoccus sp.; assembly: GCA_047623555.1. Classification (GTDB taxonomy): domain Bacteria; phylum Pseudomonadota; class Alphaproteobacteria; order Rhodobacterales; family Rhodobacteraceae; genus NORP181. Next base: position 8,056 of record JBLHMP010000110.1, on the reverse strand, counting down.
GAATGCTGGCAAATGGCACCGCATTGCGCGCAAACATCATAAACGGAGCCGCATCTGAAATGGGTTCAGCCGGATCAAACCCGACCAGGCCGCCCTTCATCCGGTAATAGTATTCAAAGAACCCCAGTATCGGCACATCTGGCCATATCTCTTTAAAGAACAGCAATTCGCCCCAGCCAGTATGCCCGATGATAACATCTGGCACGAATCCCTGTTTGTTTTCAATCTGCTGCGCCGCCATTGCCGCGCCATAGCCGGTTCCAGTCGCCTTTTCCCAGACCTTGGACAAGCCATAGGCATCCTTGGCCGGTTCATGATGGGATTGATAAATGACAGTCTGAACACCTTTAATCTGCGGCGGGTTTTTTCGTTGGGTCAAAAAGACGATTTCGTGTTTGTTCTGGCTGGCCAACCAGCTGATCAATTCACGGTACTGGCCCGGCATGTTCTGGTGAACGAAAAGTAATTTCATAAAATATCCTGTCTGTTCTTCGAATTAGATAACAGGGACACACGGCCGGGGATACGTCTGATAAAATACAGCCGTGGACAGGGGATTTTACACATCAGCCAGGGCGGGGCTCATGGAGGAATAAGCATAAATTCCGGCATAATATTGCTGGCGCCTTGATTTGTTCTCACTTTGTTCTATATGTTAAGAACACACCCCGGAGGCCGATATGCAAGCCAACTATACCCAGCCGACTTACAATTCTGACCTGCCATCCAACGATTACCATATGATCCCGGTGACTGAAAAACAGCTGCGATATGCCCGTAAGATTGCGGCACGCTCTTCTCTGGTTCTGCCAGATGAGGTGCAACAAGATCGCCGTGCGATGTCGACGTGGATCGACAGCCACAAACCAAAACAGAGCGATTCACCGTATTCGCGTTACCCGTCGTCACGACAAGTGGCGTTTGCCGAACGTATTGCCCGCATCAAACGACGCGAGGTCCCAAGGGAATGTTTTCGCGACATGACCCTGATGTCACGCTGGATCGACCACAATCAGTGACGCTATTTGCCTGCCGCCAGCAGGTCGAGCATCTGATCCCGCATGATAAATTTCTGCGGTTTTCCGGTGATCGTCATCGGCAAATCGGTAACGATCCGAACGTGTTTGGGGATTTTGTAATGCGCGATCTGCCCGCTGCAGAAATCACGCACCTCACCCTGTGACAGCACGACGCCCGGTTTCGCAATCGCCCAGGCACAGACAATTTCGCCCAGCCTGTCGTCGGGAATACCAAACACCTGTACGTTGCTGATTTTGGGATGACGGAACAAATATTCCTCAACTTCACGCGGATAGATGTTTTCACCGCCGCGGATAATCATGTCCTTGACCCGGCCCACAATTGAACAGAACCCTTGGGCGTCGATCACCGTCAGATCACCGGTGTGCATCCAGCCATCAATTATCGCTTTGGCGGTTTGATCGGGATCACCCCAATAATCCCTCATCACCGAATAGCCGCGCGTACACAGCTCGCCCTGTTCACCGACCGGAACAATCTGACCATCCTCGCCGATCACTTTGACCTCAAGATGCGGATGAATGCGCCCGACGGTTTCGCAGCGTTTGTCAGTCGGATCGTCAACAAAGCTTTGGAATGACACGGGCGAGGTTTCGGTCATGCCATAACAAATCGTCACCTCACGCATGTGCATCAGCGCATTCACCCGCAGCATCACCTCGGTCGGACAGGGCGCACCGGCCATGATGCCGGTGCGCAAACTGGCCAGATCACGGGGATTATGTTCAAGGTTTTCCAACATTGCCACAAACATCGTCGGCACAGCGTACAGCGCGGTACACCGTTCACCCGCGGCGGCATCAAGCGTTTGCACCGGGTCAAACGCCTCGCCCGGGAAAATCATCGCGGCGCCTTTGCTCACGGCCCCCAAGGCCCCCATCACCATGCCAAAACAATGGTACAAAGGCACCGGAATCGCCAGTCGGTCAACCTCGGTCAGATTGATCCGGTCGGTGGTAAAACGGGCGTTGTTGACGATGTTATTATGCGTCAGCGTCGCGCCCTTGGGCATGCCGGTGGTGCCCGAAGTGAACTGAATATTGATCGCATCGTCCGGGTCCAGTGTCGCATCAATCTCGGGTAGGCGCGTGTGCTGATCTGGCCCGCCAAGCTGGCATACATGATCAAAACTGTACGCGCCGGGACCGGGATCATCACCCATCACAATAACACTGCGTAAATCCGGCAACCGTGCCGCGCCCAACTGCCCCGGCGCGCAGGTTTGCAACTCTGGCGCCAACGTCCGGATCATCTCTAAATAGTCTGAGGTTTTGAAAGACCGGGCCGTGACCAGCGCCTTGCAGCCGACCTTGTTCAGCGCATATTCCAGTTCGGAAAGACGATAGGCCGGATTGATATTAACCATCACCAGCCCAATGCGCGCCGTGGCAAACTGCGTCAGCAGCCATTCACAGCGGTTCGGCGACCAGATGCCCACGCGGTCACCTTTGGCTAAATCCAGCGCCAGCAATCCGGCGGCAAATTCATCCACCGCACGGGCAAGCTCATCATAGCTCATCCTGATGTTCTGATCGCAGAACACCACCGCATCACGCGACCCGAATTGCGCCACAGCGTCGCGCAGCAATTGCGGTATCGTCACATTTGCCAGCGGCGGCGATGTGGCACCGCGCAGGTATGATTGACCCGCTTCAGGCAATCCGATCACATCGTCGAGTTTGCCAGGCTGGTCCGGGCTAAAAGATTTGCCTGCCGGGCTTTGGTTCTGGATCGACATCACGTTGCTCTCCGAAATATTGCGCCAGTCGCCGGTTTTGGCCAAGGCAACGCTGGCTGCAGTTCTTTCATGCACCCTATTGCGCCCCGCCCAGCGCCGCAATCGTCACGATAGTTCACCACCATACCATACAGGCCCAACCTAAGGCGAAATTTCGCCAATACCGGGGTTTACAATCCCCCCAATCCCGCAAGCATCTGTTATACTAAATGTGTCAAATTGGTGAGCCGATTCAAAAGGCTGCTCAGGACGGAACTACAGGTAATCCTGATATAAAAAGGTTAAAAATGTACATTTCAACGACACCAAAACGCAAACTCTTCACGGGCGCGATTGTGGCCGCTTCAATGCTGTTTGCACATACCGCATTTGCCAAAGACGGTGACGTCCAGATCGGAAAGCTGGAATGCGATGTCGCAGGCGGCATTGGCATGATCCTTGGATCGAAAAAAAAATGACCTGCACATTCACAAAAACGGATGGCAGCGTCGAAAATTATTCCGGTCGGGTGACCAAAGTCGGGCTTGATATCGGCATCACGAAGAAAAGCAAAATCCTCTGGGGGGTGCTGGCACCTTCCAAGACCCAAGACAAAGGTGCTTTGGCCGGAAAATACCAAGGTGTAGGCGCAGAAGTCACGGTTGTTGGCGGCGTCGGCGGCAACATTCTGGTCAGCGTCGGCAATGCCTTTACGCTGCAGCCATTCAGCATTCAGGGCCAAGAGGGCCTGAACGTCGCCGGTGGGCTGCAAGAAATCAAACTTGAGTACGTCAAATAGGCACCATTTAGTGGCGGTTTTATCGCCGTTGAAATGAGGGCGCAGCGCATTGCTCTGCGCCCTTACGGCCTCTTGCCAATTGAATTTGTTGGCAAGGCCGCCTTGGTCCGCTACATCTTTGTTACGCAGACAAAGGACACAGCATGGCCAAACGTATCGACCAAAAAATCGTTGACGATCTAATCGCTAACCAGATCAGTTTTGCAACCTCGGTTCCGTGCAAACAACTGGCCGGGGTCCTTGAAGTTCTGGATGAAACCCCCAAAATTCAGCATGTTCCGTGCAACAAAGAAGACGAAGGTCTGGGCCTTTGTGCCGGCGCCTATATGGGCGGCGCGCGGCCCTGCATCCTGATGCAAAATACCGCGTTGGGGGTTGTCGTCAACACGCTGGCAACCTTGATCCAGTTCTACCAGATCCCACTGCCAATGCTGATCAGCTATCGCGGCGAAGTTGGTGAACCGGTTGCCTGTCAGGTCGAAATGGCGCTGCACACCAAGGCCATTCTGAACCAGTTGCACATTCCGACCTATCACTTTCATCAGCCTGAACAGGTCGGCGAACTTAGCGGTATTTTGAACCACGCGTTCATGTGCAGCAAACCCGTGGCGATACTGGCAGACGCGACATTCTGGAGGACTGCGACATGATCCGATATGATGTTCTGAAAACCCTGATCCCGGTCCTGCAAGACGCATTGGTTGTCTGCAACATTGGCGCGCCCAGTCAAGAATTGTATGCCCTGAATGACAATGCCAACAATTTTTACATGCTTGGAACCATGGGGCTGGCGTCCTCAATCGGGCTGGGTCTGGCGCTGACGCAGGACAAAATGGTTGTGTCGATTGACGGAGACGGATCGATCCTGACCAATATGGCGACGCTGGCGACAATGGCCAACAACCCGCCGGATAACTTTGTTTTGTTGATCGTCGACAATGGCAGCTATGGCTCTACCGGCGACCAGCCAACCTATGCTGGACGCAAAACATCCCTGACTGCGGTGGCGCGGGCCTGTGGCTGTGAAAACGTCATTGAATGCACCGGGGCCGAGACAGCGGACGTTTTGAAAACTGCGCTTTCCGCTGGGGAAATGACCGTCATCGTCAGCAAATGCACATCTGGCAACGCCAAGGTTCCGGTGATAAACATGAACCCTATCGTGATCCGCGAACGCTTTATGGGCGCGGTTCAGACAAAAGCCTAGCTAATTTGGCCGACCAAACCTAAGGAAACTGAATGACCCAAAGTGTGATCGCAGTTCCAGTTCGCCCAACCATTCCCGCACATGGCGGCGGCACGTTTCCTGTGCGTCGGGTGTACTGCATTGGCCGCAATTACGCGGCACATGCCATCGAAATGGGCCACGATCCAAACCGCGAAGCGCCGTTCTTTTTCCAAAAGAACGCGGAGAACCTCGATAGTTCCGGTCAATTCCCCTATCCCGCCAAATCCGACGATGTGCACCACGAACTGGAAATGGTTATCGCGCTCAAAAGCGGCGGGCGTGACATCGCGCAAGACGACGCTCTAAGCCATGTTTATGGCTATGCCGTCGGGCTTGATATGACACGCCGCGACCTGCAGGCGCAGATGAAAAAGGCCGGGCGACCCTGGGAGATTGGCAAGGCTTTTGAACGCTCGGCCCCGGTTGGGCCGCTGTATTCCGTGGATGAGGTTGGGCATCTTGAGAGCGGTGAAATCAGGCTTACGGTTAACGGCGAGGTCCGCCAGGACGGCGACCTAAACCAGATGATCTGGAAGGTGCCCGAAATGATCAGCTATCTGTCGCAATATTACGATATCGCGGCGGGTGACGTCATCATGTCCGGAACACCCGCCGGGGTTGGGCCTGTTGTGCGCGGCGATGTTATGGTCGCAACCATCGCCGGGCTGGGTGAGCTGAACATTACGGTCGTTTAGACCCCGATCAGGCGCTGATGGACATCATCGCACTGAGGAATTTCGCGACCTCTTGCGTGCTGTTGTAATGGCACATCGACACCCGCACGCAACTATCCAACCCTAGTGGTTTCAGGATGTTATCGGAATAATGATCGGCTTTGCGCAGGTGGGTTCGGATACCCTGTTGGTTCAGCATTTTCACCACGTCCACCGAGGCCACGCCATCGACATACAAAGACACCAAACCTTCGCGGGCCGGGTTGTCAGTACCGCCAAGTATATGAACCGTTTCTATTTTGGCCAACCCGGGTAGGTTGCCAATGCCGTGGATCATCGCATCGGTTAGCGTTTTTTCCTGTGCGTGAATCGCCTCGCCTGCGGCGACAAATTTTGCCCGCCGGTCTGTGGCATCGCTCACCTGCCCGCCGAGCCATTCAAAATAGTCCGCGACCTCACTTAGCGTGGCATAGGCGCCGGTATCGCGGGTGCCCATTTCCCATGTGCCCGTCGGCCCTCCGATCAGGCTGTTATGCGGCAAGGCGGTCAGCAGGTCGGAAATCCAGGCCAGACCATAACCGTGCCGTGAAAACATTTTATACGGCGAAACCACATAGGCATCAGCGTTATATTCCGTCAGATCAATCCGCCCGTGGGCAGCATGTTGAATGCCGTCAACGATGATGATGCAATCCGGCGCAACCTTGCGAATCGCGGCAACAACCGCCGCAACATCAACGCCCATGCCGGTCACAGGCGAAGTGTGCACAATTGTAGCAACCTGTGTTTGCGGCGTGACCTTGGCAGCGTAGGCCGCAGCCGAAACCGTGCCAGTGGCATCATCATGGTCAACCAATACATGGCTTTGGCGGGCAATCCTGGCCCAGCGCGCGCAGGCGCTGCGGGTTGCCGGATGTTCCAGCGTTGAACCCAGAACCTGACCACCCTCTGCGGTGCCTAGGCAAGCGGCGGAAATCAGGCGAAACAATAGTTCGGTGCCGCTCTCGCCCATAAAAAAATGGCCATCTGGCGCGTTCATAAAGACCCGCATATCGTCTTTGGCTTTGGTGATCACCCGCACCAATTCGTGACTGCCCGGGTTGTCACGCCCCTGATTGTCGGGAATTGCCGCGTAGCTCTGCGAGGTTTCCACAACCGAATTCAACGTCAGCGCGCCGCCTGCGTTTTCAAAAAAAACACGCTCTCCCTGTTGCGGGCAGATGTCGATTTGGGCGAATTTCGCCCGTATTTCGGTCAGCAGGTCTTTTGATATGTTGGTCATCTGGGGTCCATTGCTCAGTCATGGGTACGTTTGCCAACCATGACCTACGCCGTGACGCGCCGATTTTAAAGAACCTGCGTATTCCCCCGAGCATGATCCGCCGAAAACTGCGCCAAAATGCGGGATTCATAGCTTTTCAATGTTAGGCGCGCGGTCTGGCCAAAGCCCGTTTCTGCACTACTGGCAAGGCATGGGAACAGACGCAACAATTCGCCCGGTGTATTGGCGTCATAAACTGGCAGGGTTTCGGGACCCGGCAGAAAGCTCTCGGTGGCCATGCCGTTTGACAGCAGGATTTCATGGCTGTTCAATAGTAGGTAAAAATAGGTGGTCTCGGGTTTGCTACGGTCAATCCGGATGGTTTGATCGTTGATCAGATCCGTTGAAATAGACCGTTTCATCATCGGTATCGGCCACGATGGTGAATGTACCATCCGCATTCAGCGTTATCGTATCACCAGCCACAACCGGAAAGCCGTTGATATGGGTCACCATCAACGTGCCGCCAACACTGGAGTAATTACCCATAACATGGGTGTCATTGGGGCCCAATGTAATCGCATCATTCAGCGCCACAATCGCGGTCTGGATTGAACCGCCAGCAATCAACAAGTTGGTGTCATAGCTGCTATCACCCACATCTGCGACGCCAATTTTAAGCGTATTTACCACGCCAGGAATGACCGGCGCGACAAAGGTCAGTGTGATGGTGAACCCATCCATCTCAGTGTTATACTGGTCGCCTGAGTTGTCCAGATATAGGTTTTGCGTGTCAGTCCCATTGATGTTGCCAACCGATGCAGACCCATCACCGATGGAAACAGTGGCCTGAACCCCATTGACCCAAACGCCGATAACATCGTTGTAAACACTGTTGATCTATTCCGGGTATTTCTCGGACGAGATTACAAAATCAATGGTCAGGAAATCGCCGGTTGGGATGAATTTTGCCCCAAGAAACGAGGCATCTCTCGTGGTTGTGCCTGCCAGCGTGTTGAATTCCGCGTCTCCGTCGACACCATTGGTGTTGGTTGAACCGTCTCCATTGGTGAAATCGCTCACGTAACCGGTGGACAGGATGACGCCGGCATCACCGGGGGGTGACTCCGGGGGATGTGGTATCCGCACCCGAATAGATGCCCGACGACAGCGGATCGCCAGAATAACTGGTGCTTGTAACCGTAACGCCCTAGGGTCAGGACTCATAACCAAAACAAGACGATTGCGGCCAGCGCGATGGCTGAGAGGAAGAGCTTTGGGCATCTGTCGTAACGCATGGCGATACGTCGCCAGTCTTTGAGTTTGCCGAACATAT
>JBLHMP010000109.1:0-10829 GCA_047623555.1 Granulosicoccus sp. | reverse complement strand
CCCCGCCACTGCCCGTCATAAATGACGTGCCGGGCAGTGGCTCCATCATCACACAGGAGCCGGGATGAACATAAGACAAGAGGGATCCCATATCTCTGACTTCTGTTTATCAGTGAAAAAAACTCGGCGACGATACTTCATCATTTTCACTCCATCTTTGCAAAAAGACTAGAGTGCTGCGCCGACCCGTTGAAACCGCCACCTAAAGCAGCCGAACCTGCGTGCCAATTTTAACCAGCGGATACAATTCTTCGACGTGCTGATTGTACAAACCGATGCACCCGGACGAACTTTGACGGCCGATTTTGCGGGTATCATGCGTGCCGTGCACCAGATAGGCCGGCCAGTCCAGATACATGGCGCGGGTGCCCAGTGGATTGCCGGCGCCGCCTTCCATGCGCAGGGGCAGCGCCGGGTTGCTTTCGCGCATTGACGCGGTTGGTGTCCAGCTTGGGTTTTCTGCTTTGCGTACAACTTTGGTATAGCCGCGTTTGGTCAGCTCTTCGGACATCGGCACCGAGGACGGGAAAAGACGATAGGTTTCACCATCAGGGCCCCAGTAATGCACCGCGCGGCTGTTGATATCGGCAAGCAGGCAACCAACGCCCAGTGTTTCAAAATGATCCTGCCAGTTCTGTTGCCGGAACGATGAAATGTTGCGTTTGACCGGAATTTTGGTTTCGATTTCGGGCTCATCTGACGGAAACGCATCCTGTGCGCGTACAAGGGCAGGCGTGGCCAACAGACTGGCCGCACCAATTAGGGCACCGCGTCGGGTCATATGACGGCTGAAACGGGATTGGGACACTGGTTACTCCGGTTTATCACTGCTCAATGGCCCTCAGATAGGCGGTGAGAGCTGTAAAAACCAGTAGCGGCTGGTGAATATTGCGTGAACGCGGCGTTAGCGCAAAAAAGGCCCCGGTAATGAGATGCCGAGGCCTGTGTCGTATCCTCACGAATGGGATCGCAAGCTATTGGTCATGTTACCTATTCCATGACTGGGATCGAAAACTCACCGCCCTCTTTGATGCCCGAAGGCCAGCGCGCGGTGACGGTTTTGGTGCGGGTATAGAATTTAAACGCATCTGGACCGTGCTGGTTCAAATCGCCAAACACCGACTTTTTCCAGCCGCCAAAGGTGTGATAGGCCAGCGGTACAGGGATCGGCACGTTGATGCCAACCATGCCGACGTTGATCCGGTTGGCAAAATCACGCGCCGCGTCGCCATCGCGGGTAAAGATCGCGGTGCCGTTGCCGTATTCATGGTCCATCGCCAGGCCAATGGCTTCTTCGTAGTCGCCTGCACGCACAACGGTCAGAACCGGGCCAAAGATTTCGTATTTATAGATGTCCATGTCTTTGGTGGCGCGGTCAAACAGGTGCGGCCCGACGAAATAGCCGTTCTCATAGCCCTGCAGGCTAAAGTCGCGACCATCGACAACCAGTTCGGCACCTTGGTCGATGCCGGTTTGCACCAGACGTTCGATATTGGCCTTGGCAGCGGCCGTGATAACCGGGCCGTAATCGACGTCTTTGCCAGCTGTGTATGGACCAACCTTAAGGCTTTCGATCCGCGGGATCAGCTTTTCGATGAGCCGGTCCGCAGTTTCGTCGCCCACAGGAACAGCCACCGAAATCGCCATGCAGCGTTCGCCAGCAGCGCCGTAGCCGGCCCCAATAAGAGCATCGGCCGCCTGATCCATATCCGCGTCGGGCATGATGATCATGTGGTTCTTGGCACCGCCAAAACACTGCACGCGTTTACCGTTGGCACAGCCCGTGGCGTAAATATATTCGGCAATCGGGGTTGAACCGACAAAGCCGATCGACTGGATCACGTCATGGTGTAGGATCGCGTCAACGGCCTCTTTGTCGCCATTGACGACTTGCAGGATACCTTTGGGCAGACCGGCTTCTTCAAACAGTTCGGCGAGCATCAACGGCACCGAAGGCGCACGTTCGGATGGTTTCAGAATAAAGGCGTTGCCGCAGGCAATTGCCGGTGCAAACATCCACAGTGGGATCATCGCGGGAAAATTGAACGGGGTGATACCGCCACAAACGCCAAGAGCTTGGCGCATGGAATACATGTCGATGCCGGGGCCGGCGCTGTCGGTGAATTCACCCTTGAGCAGCTGCGGCGCGCCGATGCAATATTCGACAACTTCCAGACCGCGCTGTACGTCACCGGCGGCGTCGGGCAGGGTTTTGCCATGCTCGCGGCTAAGCGCTTCGGCCAGCTTGTCCATATCGCGGTTGATCAGATCGACGAACTTCATGAAAACACGGGCGCGACGCTGTGGGTTGGTCTTGGCCCAGGCCGGTTGTGCGGCGGTGGCGATTTCAATGGCGGATTGGATTTCAGCGCCATTGGCCAGCGGAACACGTGCTTGCACTTCGCCGGTTGCCGGGTTCATCACGTCTGCGAACCGGCCCGATGTGCCGCTTACATGTGCGCCACCGATATAATGTGTCATTTCCTGCATTAGAATGCTCCTGTTTGATATGGTTGAGGCAAGATAGCCTTGCAATAATCCCGTGAACAGAGGCAAGATTTCAAAAAGGCTTTGCATTTTTGCAATGGAGGACTGAATGGACCCACATTGGGATGATCTAAAGGTATTTCTGGCCGTCGCGCGCGAAGAGAGCTTGTCAGGCGCCGGGCGCGTTCTGAAACTGGACCCGGCGACCGTCGGACGACGGGTTGCGCGCCTAGAAGAAGCACTGGACACGCTGCTATTTGTAAAATCCCCACCAGGCTAGTCCCTCAGTGCCTCGGGGGATCGATTGCTTGAACATGGTGAGCAGGTTGAACAGGCGATGCGCGCGGCAACTGATGCGCTGGCGGGCGCCAGCGAAGGGCTGGCCGGGCAAATTCGCATCGGCGCGCCGGATGGCTGTGCCAATTATCTGCTGCCACAGGTTTGCGCACGGATTACTGCGGAGAACCCCGATCTGGATATTCAGATCGTGGCCCTGCCGCGTGTGGTGAACCTGACCCGACGCGAGGCCGATCTGGCGATTGCCGTCAGCGCGCCCACGGCGGGGCGATTGCTGGTGCAAAAGATAACCGACTATAAACTGCACCTTGTGGCGTCGCGGCAATATCTGCGTCAGGCGCCAGCGCTGAAAACGATAGATGATCTAAAGGGGCGACCGATGATCGGCTACATCCCGGATATGATTTTTGACGCGGAATTGGATTACCTCAGCGAACTGGGGGTGACCCGGATCGCGCTAGCCTCAAACGCCGTTTCGGTCCAGCTAAGGTTGACCGCGACAGGGGCAGGGCTGTGCGTGGGGCATGATTTCGCATTACCGACGCATAAACAGCTGCGCCGGGTTTTAGTCAATCAAATCAGCCTCACCCGAAGCTTTTATCTGGTGCGCCATCAGGGTGATCAGCGCAGCGAACGGTTGAATCGCATCGCCAGCCAACTCATCGAAGGGTTGCGCGCCGAAGTGATAAGGTTGGAAGCATTGGCTTGACTTGAATGTTTATTGCGACGATCCTGTAATTATTGAAAGAATATTGCGGAGGTGTCGCTATGCTTGTTCATCAAATTCTCAAATCCAAGCCCGGATCAGGTGTGCAGAGCGTGCCTGAAAACACCAAAGTGGCTGAGGCCGCACGAATTTTGGCGGAAAACCGGATCGGCACGGTGGTTGTGTCTGAAGATGGGAAAACCGCGGATGGTATTTTGTCAGAACGTGACATTGTTCGCGAACTGGCCAAAACCGGCGGCGGCTGTCTGGATCGCAGTGTTGGCGAATACATGACGCGAAAGCTGGTCACCTGCACCCCGCAAAGCAGCATTGAAGATGTGTTGCACCAGATGACCAATGGCCGCTTTAGGCACATGCCAGTGGTCGAAGACGGCGTCATGGTCGGGCTGATTTCGATTGGCGATGTGGTCAAAGCCCAACTGTCGCATTTGGCGATGGAAAAGGAAGCCTTGCAAGGTATGATCATGGGGCACTAGGCCCACCTTTGATTTCTTCTCGTTAAAAATACCTCCGCCGGAGGCGCCGTTTATGTTTGTGCGCCCTCGGCGATCATTCGCCCTCTTGCATTGCTTTGCGCGATCGTGTTTGCAGGTGCAGCAACATTTCAACCGAGGAGGTTGCCATGCGCGTAGCTTTGTACCCGGGTACTTTTGACCCGATCACTTTGGGCCATACCGACATTATCCGCCGTGCGGCGGCGTTGGTCGATAGGTTGGTTATTGGGGTTGCGATCAATCGCGACAAAGGACCGTTGTTCTCGCTCGAAGAGCGCGTGGCGATGATCGAAGTGGAGTGCGCAAAACTCAGTATTGAGACCGGCATCCAGATCGTGGCGCATCCGTTTGAGAACCTGCTGATTGATTGTGCCCATGACGTCGGCGCCCAAATCATTGTGCGCGGTTTGCGAGCGGTTGCCGATTTTGAGTATGAATTTCAGATGGTTGGTATGAACCGGGCATTGGATGACAGTGTCGAGACGGTGTTTTTGATGGCCGATGCCAAACGCCAGGCGATTGCCAGTAAACTGGTCAAAGAAATTGCTCGGTTGGGGGGGGATGTGTCGAAATTTGTTCCTGGTCACGTCAATACGGCGCTCATTGAGCGATTGGGCGAATAAGCTTTCGAGCGCTTTGATCCAGCGGAGCGTGCGTTCCGCACGCACGATATTTTTGATTGGTGCCCATACGCAAGGGCACCGATTGCCGCCTTGGCGCTAGCGCCAGAAGGCGAGCCATTCGATCAACTCAAAGAGTTTTTTACTTAGGAATACAAAATTTTCGGTGCCGTAATACAGCACATCTATTGCGCCCAGCAGCACAATTATCAGGCCAAGGCCCAAGGCGATTTTGTTGGTCATAAAATGGGTGTTCCACAGGTGGTCATGGGCACCATGATATGCCCGACCTGCGATCAGTTCACAAGAGACGGTCAGCCGTTCAGACGGCCCATTGTCACAGCCACATCCGCCATGCGCACCGAAAAGCCCCATTCATTGTCATACCAGGCCAGAACCCGCACCATCCGACCGCCAATCACCCGGGTCTGGTCTGGTGCGAAAATTGAGCTTTCGTCGGTATGATTGAAGTCGATCGAAACCTTGGGTTCTGGATCATAGGACATGACGCGGCCCATGGGGCCCTGCACGGCTTCGGCGACAGCGGCGTTTATTTCGTCAACGGTCACGTCGCGTTTTGCGCGGAATGTCAGGTCGACAGCGGATACATTCGGGGTTGGCACCCGCATGGCTGAGCCATCAAGCACGCCCTTAAGGTTTGGCAATACTTCGCCCAATGCCTTGGCGGCACCTGTGCTGGTTGGGATGATTGCGATGGCGGCTGCGCGGGCGCGGTACAGGTCATCATGGCGACGGTCCAGTGTTGGTTGATCGCCAGTATAGGAATGGATCGTGGTCATCAGGCCATGTTCGATGCCAAAGGCTTCGTCCAGCACTTTGGCCAGAGGCGCGAGGCAGTTGGTGGTGCAGGAGCCGTTTGACACCATCCGGTCGATGCTTGTCAGTTTGTCGTCATTGACGCCAAAGACGATGGTTTTGTCGACATTTTTCGCAGGCGCCGAGATCAGCACCGATTTGGCACCATGATCAAGATGCACATTTGCCTTTTTGCCGTCATTGAATTGGCCGGTACATTCCAGAACCACGTCACAGCCGGACCAGTCCAGTTCTTCGGGTTTATAGGTCGAGAACATTTCAATCGGCCCACGCCCCAGATCCAGGGTGTTTTCGTTGACCCGGATTTCGTTGCCAAAGCGGCCATGAATGCTGTCATACCGCAGCAGATGTGCAGCAGTTTCCAGCGGCCCGGTGGCATTGGCTTTGATGACCTTGATGTCGTTGCGCCCACTGGCCGCGATGTGGGACAGGGTACAGCGGCCAATCCGGCCAAATCCATTGATACCAACATTAATTGTCATAGCAAAATCTCCGAAAACCTGTGGTGTTAAGGGGCATATAGCGGTGGTGGTCGAATTCCTAAAGGGGAAAAGCGGTGTATTTTCTGTGTGTTAGCGCAAACTTGGGCCGGTTGCGCTAACGCTTGCTCAGATAGATGGTTAAGATAGGGTATTACCAAGGCGGACAAATCAAAAAGGGTATTACATGAGTGGTCTTTTGGCGTTGCTGGACGATGTAGCTGGGATTGCCAAAATTGCGGCGGCGTCGGTGGATGACGTGGCGGCGCAGGCCTTAAAGGCGGGGGCCAAGGCGGCGGGTGCGGTGATTGATGATGCTGCTGTGACGCCGAAATATGTGACGGGTTTTGCGGCTGAGCGCGAATTGCCGATCATCTGGCGCATTGCCAAGGGATCGTTTCGCAACAAATTGCTGTATTTGCTGCCGGTTGGGTTGTTATTGGCGAATTTCGCGCCTTGGCTGATTTCCCCACTGTTAATGCTGGGCGGCTGTTATCTGTGTTTTGAAGGTGCCGAGAAGATTGCGCATTTGTTTCTGCCACATAAGGTGGAGAAAAAAGCCGAGATGACCGGTAATCTGGCACATCTCGAAGAGCAAAAGGCATCGGGCGCGATCAAGACCGACTTTATCCTGTCGGCTGAGATCATGACCATTGCATTGGCGGCGATCCCAGAGAGCAATATCTGGATGGAGGCGGCGACGCTGGCGTTGGTCGGGATTGGCATCACGGTTACGGTATATGGCAGCGTTGCGCTGATTGTTAAGGCCGACGATGTGGGGCTATATGCGGCGCAAAACGGCTATTTTTCTGTGACCCGAAATATTGGCCGTGCGGTGGTGCGCGGCATGCCGAAATTTTTGGCGCTTTTGCTGATTATCGGCACAGCGGCGATGTTGTGGGTTGGCGGATCTATCGTTTTACACGGGATGGGCGAGTTGGGGTTTGGCTGGCTCGGCCATCACATCCATTACTGGGCCGCGATGGTGGCGCATTTGGTGCCTGTTAGCGTTCGCGCGGCGACCGAGTGGTCGATTACAGCGGCGTTGGATGGGGTGTTTGGTGTGGCGCTGGGATTGGTGCTGATCCCGGTTGTTGTTTATGGTATTGCGCCGGTTTGGCAGAAGGTGTCGCGGCGCGGTTGATCGTTTGGGAGCGAGGGCGCCGGGGGTAAGGTTGGATGCCTCCGGCGGAGGTATTTTTGACGAGAAGAAATTGGGAGGGGGTGCGCGCCTCGGGCGGTGTACATCGGGGCCAGGGAGAGCGGTTTTATGGCCTTGGGTGACGCCCCGGGGATCGTGTTGCCCCGAGGCGCTAAGGTTGGTTATGCCAACAGGTCTTTTGCCATTGCGACAGTTGCTGCCGTTGTTATGCCGAACTTTTCATAAAGCTCTTCTGCCGGGGCAGAGGCGCCAAAGCTATCCATGCCGATGAACCCGGCTTTGTTGGATTTACCGCGTTCGCCCATCAACCATTGATCCCAACCTTGACGCACTGCGGCCTCAATGCCGATGCGCACGGCACCTGCGGGCAGGACGCGGCGGCGATAGGCCTCATCTTGTTCGGCGAACAACTCCATGCAGGGCATGGACACAACACGGGTGCCGATGCCTTCGGCCTCGAGCAACGCGCGGGCCTCCATTGCGATGGAAACCTCGGAACCGGTGGCGATCAGGATGACCTGACGTTTGTTGGTGGCGTCGGCCAGAACATAGGCACCCTGAGCCGTCAGATTGCGGGTTTTATGTTCGGTCCGCAGGGTTGGCAGGCCCTGACGGGTCAGTGCCATAACCGACGGCGTGGTTTTGGTGGTCAGCGCGATTTCCCAGCTTTCGGCGGTTTCAATGCCATCCGCAGGGCGGAATACATAGGTGTTTGGCGTGGCGCGCGAGATGGCCAGATGCTCGACCGGCTGGTGTGTTGGGCCGTCTTCTCCGAGACCAATGCTGTCGTGGGTCATCACAAACACGGTTGGAATTTTCATCAACGCTGCCAGACGCATAGCCGGGCGGGCGTAGTCGGTGAAACACATGAATGTGCCGCCATAGGCGCGGATGCCGCCATGCAGGATCATACCGTTCATCGCCGCCGCCATGCCCAGTTCGCGGATGCCGTAATAGACGTAACGGCCTTTGCGGTTTTCCGGCAGGAAGGTGCCCAGATCATCGGTGCGGGTATTGTTGGACCCGGTCAGATCGGCCGAGCCGCCAACGGTTTCGGTTACAACCGGGTTGACCACACCCAGCACCAATTCCGAGCTTTTGCGGGTGGCGTGTTTTGGCGCGCCCTCGGACAGTTGCTTTTTCAATCCGCGGATCGCACCGGCAAGGCGTTTAGGTGCCTCAAGCGCGTAGGCGCGATTGAATTCGTCCTGTTTGCGGGGCGAGACTGACGCGAAACGGGTTTCCCAATCGCGGCGGGCATCAACGCCACGTGCACCGATGGTTTCCCACCCGGATTTGATGTCGGCGGGCACCTCAAAGGGGCCGCTGGTCCAGCCATAGGCGGCTTTGGTGTCGGCAATCAGCGTTGGATCGGTCAGCGCGCCGTGGCCTTTTGAGGTATCCTGCGCCGATGATCCAAGTGCGATATGGGTTTTACAGGCGATCATTGTGGGCTTTTTGCCCTTGGTCGACTGGGTTAGGGCCGCATCAATCGCCACCGGGTCATGGCCGTCAACTTCAATGACCTGCCAACCGGCAGCGCGGAAACGCTGTACCTGATCGGTGCGATCGGAAATATCAACAGTGCCGTCGATGGTGATGTTGTTGTTGTCCCAAAACAGCGTCAGCTTGCTCAGCTCATGACGCCCAGCTAGCGCGATGGCCTCGTGGCTGATGCCTTCCATCAGGCAACCGTCACCGGCAATCACAAAGGTGCGATGGTCAACGATCTTTTTGCCATATTGGGCGCGCTGGATTTCTTCGGCCATGGCGAAACCAACAGCATTGGCAAGACCCTGACCCAACGGGCCGGTTGTGGTCTCAATTCCCGCAGCGTGGCCATATTCGGGATGGCCCGCAGTGATGGCGCCCCATTGGCGGAAATTCTTGATCTGCTCAATCGTCATGTCGGCGTAACCCGTCAGATGCAGCAGCGAATACAGCAACATTGATCCATGCCCAGCGGACAGGATGAACCGGTCGCGATCTGGCCAGTTTGGTGTCGACGCATCAAATTTCAGGTGCTTTTCAAACAAGACCGTGGCGACATCGGCCATGCCCATGGGCATACCGGAATGGCCGGAATTGGCGGCGGCAATGGCGTCAAGCGTCAGGGCACGAATGGCCGATGCTTTGGCCCAGTGATCAGGGTTGGCGTTGCGCAGGGCAGTCAGGTCCACGGCAGTATCCTTTGGTGTTTGGGGGCAGTTTGGACGCTCAATATCAGCCGCACCTCAAATATCAAGCCAAAGCCAACACGCCCTTTCTGGATCACATCAGGATAGGCGGCCAAGTGCTTGAAACCAAAGGGGGGGAATTTTACGCGCGCGCCTAATAGTCTATAGTAAAAATAGGCCAATGCCGATTCGCGTGAAAGTGGACGGGAGAATGGCCACAGGCAGGATAATCGGATGGAGAAGGTTGAAGCATGAGCCAGATTGACGAATTGCAAGGCCGGATCATGGCCGCGATGGAGCGGATCGGGACCGGAGTGGCGGCGCTGGAGAACAGCCCGGCAAAAACTGCCGAGGCAGACCCTGACATCGTCACCGCCCTGGAAGAGGAAAAGCTGGCCAATGCACAGCTTGGGGAACGGCTCAAGTCGATCCACAGCAAACACGACAAAGAAGTTGACGCGCTCAAGGCTGAACTGGCCAATTCTACGGTGTCACAGAAATTGCGCTCTGATCTGGCAACCCAAAGCGAGGCGATGGCGCGGCTGGACATGGATGTGCAGCGTCTGCGTCAGTCCAACGATCAACTGCGCGAAAGCAATGCGGCGTTGCGCGGTGCAAATGAGCAGGGGATCGGCGAACCCAACCTGATCAACAAGGCCATGCTAACCGAACTAGAAGGCCTGCGCGCCACACGCGCCACAGACGCCGCAGAGGCCAGCGCCATTCTCAGCAAACTTGAGCCTTTGTTGGCCGGTGCTGCCAATCTCACCGAAGGAGAGGAAACGTAATGCCCGAAGTGACCATCATGATTGGCGGGCGTGGTTTTGACGTGTCCTGTCAGGAAGGCGAAGAAAGCTATTTGCATGCCGCCGCCAAGATGCTGGACGATGAATCGCAAGTTTTGTCTGACCAGATCGGCCGGATGCCCGAAGCGCGGATGTTGTTGATGGCGGGTCTGCTGTTGGCCGATAAGACCGCAGCGGTCGAGGACCAGATAAAAGAGGTTCAGGCGGTATTGGCCGAACGCGAGGCGGAATTGGCGCAGTTGCGCAGCGCTCCTGCGCCCGTGCCCGAGCGTATCGAAGTGCCGGTTGTGCCTGAGGCGGTGACCGAAACGCTCGCCGAACTGGCCGCGCGGGCCGAGGCACTGGCGGCTGAGATTGAAGAGAGGGTGGCGGGGTAAAGGTGCCCGTAGGGTACGTGAAACTACGCACCCTACGGCTTTTGCATAGCAAGTCTGCGGATATTTGCAGTGATGTGCACCAACGGCAAAGCCCTTGCGGTTTCAATGGGTCGCTGCAACACAGGCCTCAAATTTTTCTGCTGGTGTTTGATATTGCAAGGTCTTTCTAGGCCGTTCGTTGAGTTGGCGAGCGACTGCGCTGAGTTTGGCTTGGCTGAAGCCAGATATGTCAGTGCCTTTGGGGAAGTCCTGCCGCAACAGGCGGTTGGTATTTTCGTTGCTCCCGCATTGCCCAGCAGTCGAAACGCAGTTTCGATGAGAGGGGAGACTGAGGATCACAAAAATAGACATCGATATTCGTGGCCA
>JBLHMP010000108.1:0-11096 GCA_047623555.1 Granulosicoccus sp. | reverse complement strand
AAGAGCAATCTCGAAATTACGGTGATAAGGGCCAGTCGGCTCATAAACAACGCGGGTGATATCGTGCCCTTTCAGCCAGGCTTTCAGTGCCCGAAATCCTGCCTTGTCGTTCCCGAATTGTGCCGCATTGCCATCGCTCAACCGGTGCACATCCAAAGTTGCTTTGGAAATATCAATACCAATGGTAGTTTCAGTCATCTCTTCCGTGTCCTATGCTTGTCATGCGAGCCATCAGCTCGCGTATCCACCTCTCAGCGATGCTATGCATCGCCTGCCGGCCAAAGGTTCAGGCCTCATGGAAAAGACGGCGACTGATCAAACTACAACACGGTCCTCAAAGACCAAGCGATTCACGATCCAGCCGCCGCCGCTGTCCGGCATATATAAGGTGCCGGGCAGCGGCTCCCTTTTCGCATGGAAGCCTGAGAAAAACATAAGACAAGCCTATCATGGTTTGGGGCAATCGGCGCCTGCTGTACCGGGGCGTGCTGACATTACTGCCCGCTATAACGGCGCGCAGTTTGCCTTTTCCAGCCCCCAGAACCGCGATGCTTTCCTCAGCAACCCGGCCAAATACGCACCGCAATTTGATGGCCATTGCGCCTATGGCGTTGCCAAGGGCGGCAAGGTTCCGGCCAATCCAAACCTATGGCGGATTGTCGACGGCAAACTGTACCTAAACATCACCCGCAATGTCGCCGGGTTCTGGACCTCCGACATTCCCGGCAACATTTCACTAGGCAACAGCAGTTGGAACACATTAGAGCCAAGCCCGGCCTCGTCGCGCCCGGTGCCTGAGCTTATGTCTAAAGCACCGACCGGCAACTGACGAGTGGGTCGCTGCCGAACTCTCGCGAAAGGCCAGATGGGGTAGGGAATACGGATGGAACCCTTTCAATTCAAAGTGTTGTGACGCAAACTGTCGGCTCACTTTACCGAGGAGAGCAAAAATGCTCCGCACTGTGATCGCGATCATATTTCTCAGCTTTGTTGGGTCGGGGGCATTCGCTCAGGATTTTGGCAAGGGGCTAAAGGCCGCTCAAGGGGGCGATTACGCGACTGCGGTAAAGGAATGGCGACCGCTGGCTGAACTGGGGTACGCAGTTGCGCAGAACAATCTTGGCGTGATGTATGCCTACGGAACCGGCGTGTTGAAAGACGCGACAGAGGCTGCGCGCTGGTATCGCCTTGCTGCTGAACAGGGCTACGCTTCTGCGCAGTACAATCTTGGCAATATGTATGCCAACGGACGGGGCGTGTTGAAAGACGCGACAGAGGCTGTGCTGTGGTACCGCCTTGCTGCTGAACAAGGCCACGCATCCGCACAGGGCAATCTCGGCCTAATGTATGACACTGGAAAGGGCGTGTTGAAAGATTTTGTGGCAGCCCACATGTGGTACAATATCGCGGCCGCCAATGGGAGTGAAAAAGGCGCGAAAAACCGGGATCTTATCGAAAAGGACATGACCCGCGAACAGATTGCCGAGGCAACACGCTGGGCGAAAACCTGTATGGCGTCTGATTATGCGGACTGCGATTAAATCCACATCACCTGTCTGAATGAACCGTAGGGTGCGTGATTTCACGCACCTTTGTTGACGGATCAGGGAAGGTGCGCAAAATGCGCACCCTACCAGTTACCTACGACGGTCGCGTCGGGCGCTCATCGGTTGAAACGCGACGCCCACATGCGCTTCGCAATAGGGCTTGCCGGTTTGCGTGGGCAGACCGCAGAACCAGAAATCCTCGGTCGAGGGATCGCCAACAGGCCATTTGCACGTCCGCTCGGTCAGTTCCATCAAGCCGATCTTTTTAGATCCCTTTTCAACTTCATTGACCTTGGCCAGCGCCTCGGGGCTGATCTCATTGGCCGACGGTTGCGGTGGCAAAGGCTGCCCCGCCGGAATGATCTTTTTGCGTGCCGGTAGGTTGTGCTGTCTCTCAGAGGCCGGAGCGGGCGGCGGAATCGGGCGGGCGGCTTCGGTCTTGGGTTGTTGCTTTGGTTCGACCTTGGGCTTTGGTACAGGTTTTACCTTGGGCTCGGCTTTGGCACCAGCGGCCGTGGTACGGTTGGACAGGCCAAGGCGATGCACCTTGCCGATCACCGCATTGCGCGTGACGCCGCCAAGTTCCTTGGCGATCTGGCTGGCCGACTGGCCCTCGCCCCACAATTTTTTGAGCGTTTCAACACGCTCGTCAGTCCAGGACATAGCAGGCCTTTCCAGCTAAAGCGTTTCTGAATATTGTTGGGTCACGACAATATTAGAAACGTTCAAATCGTTTCAATGTTTCGCGCGTTTCAAGTTCAAGTCGCGACACAACTTTAATCTGAAACGCATTAAAAAGCGGCCCCCAAAATGCGGCCGCCTCAGAAATTCGTATCAGCGCCCTATTCTAATCACTGTGGGCTGAGTTACAAGGCGTTGTGACGTCTGTGTGGCATAACTTTTGCACAGCGTTCTAGTTCAAAGGAAAACACATCATGCAAAACCAAAGCGATCTTGGGGTGCGTCGGTTCGGGCGGGTCAATTGGCTGGGGCTGTTTACCCTTGCCCAACGCGAGGTGCGCAGGTTTTGGAAGGTCAAAACCCAGACGGTCCTGGCGCCTTTGGTCACCGCCGGATTGTTCCTGTTGATCTTTAACATCGCCATCGGCCCACATCGCGGCGAGGTGATGGGCGTGCCGTTTATCACCTTTATTGCTCCGGGTTTGTTGATGATGACGGTGATCCAAAATTCGTTTGCCAATACTTCGTCGTCGATTTCCACGGCCAAGGTGCAGGGCAATATCGTCGATACGTTGATGCCGCCTTTGTCCGGGGCTGAACTGGTGCTTGGCTATTTAGCGGGGGGCATTGTGCGCGGCCTGTTGGTGGCGTTGGCAATTGGCACTGGCCTGGCACTGGTGTTGGGAATCATCCCGCAACATCCGTTTCTGGTGTTGCTGTATGTGGTCATTGGGTCGATATTTCTGGGAGGTCTGGGTATTGTGGCCGCGATATATGCCACAAGGTTTGACCAATTGGCGGCGATTTCCAACTTTGTCATTACGCCGTTGGCGTTTTTGTCCGGTACGTTTTATTCGGTACAATCGCTGCCGCCAGTGCTCAATACCATCACCCATGTGAACCCGATATTCTATCTGATCGACGGGGTGCGGTTTGGCATGATCGGCGTGTCTGATAGCTCTGTGGCGTTGGGGTTAACGGTTACATCCTGTTCGGCCTTGGCCGTGGGGTTGGTGGCCTGGTGGATGCTGAAAACCGGTTATCGGATCAAGGCTTGATACGACCATCGCGGATCGCCAACAGCAGGGCACCGGACATGATGCCCCCAGCCCCAAGCACCGAAATCCAATCTGGCATCGCATCAAAGATGGCAAAGTCATAGACGGCGGCAAACACCAGCACCGCATAGCTGAACGGGGCGACAAAGCTGGCGTCGGCCCGCGCCATGCCGTTGATGAAAAATACCTGGGCGCAGGCCATAATGCCGCCAACCCCAACGAGGCCAAACCATTGCATCGTTGTCGGCATTTGCCAGACCGGAATGACCGCAACGGTGGCAATGCCAAGCCCGATCAGGTTGTTAACGATCAGGATTTGCAAAACCCGTTCGAGCCCTGACAGTTTCTTGATAAAAATTAGCTCGATCCCGGTGACAAATGCCGCCGCCAGCGCCAAAAGGGCGGCCGGTTGAAAGCTATCCGGGGTTGGCCGCAACAGGATCAGCGCGCCGGTTAACGCGATGGCTGCGGCAAGCCAGCGCACCGGCCCAACCTTTTCGCCCAGCAATGGAATGGCCAGAATCATCGCAAACACCGGGTTCACAAATGTGATCGCGGTGGCATCGGCCATCGGGATGTAGGCAACGGCGGCAAACACCAACGTAACGCCCGCCCAGCCAAATATCGTCCGCCCCATATGTAGCCGCCAATGTATCGTCGTGAACGCTGGTCGCAGGATCAGCACAGTGCTGCCAACCACTATCGAGGCAAACAAAAACCTCCCGTGACTGATTTGCAAGGCATGCAAGGGCGGGCCCAACATGCCCGTGCCCAACATGCCCGTGCCCAACGCCTTGGCGAGCAAGGTCGCCGCCGCAATAAACGCCGAAGCACATAGAATCAGTATCGCGGCAAGCGCCGGGTTTTGTGGCTTGGGTGTGAACAATGTGCCGCTTTTGGGTCGCGGGCTCAAAGCCGCAACCGCGCAGCGCAATAAATCCACAGGGTGCCCATGCCACATGCGGCCACCAGAAACGGCAGTCGAAACGCCGCCTCGCGGCCAATATCAGGCGCGGCGATGGTCACGATTGCACCACCAATCAACGCACCAAACGGCATCATGCCCCAGCCGAAAAACCGATACAGGCTGTTGACCCGGCCCAGCAGATCATCCGGGATCAACCGCTGACGGTAGGACACGGTGACAACATTCCACAGCAACGCGGCAAGCATCTCAAAGAACAACGCCAGCGCCACAACCCAGATCGCCGTGGCCAACCAGATCGCCACAAAACACAGCGCCATCATCGCAACGGACAACACCAAAGCTCGCCTTTGTCCGATCCGCGCGGCGATATGCGGGCAGATCAGCCCGCCCAACACGCCGCCCGCAGCACCCGCCGTGAGTAACAGACCATGGCCCGCAGCTCCGAGGCCCAGAATTTCCTGCGAATACAGGATCAAAACCGTGATCGTCATCAACGACAGCGCATTCATCAACCCCAGGATCACCGCCAATTGCAGGATCGTGCGGTGGCCACGCAACCAACTGATACCCTCTTGTGCCTCAACCCAGACCGACCGGCGCACAGGCGCCGCGCGCGGTGTTAAAGCCATGCACCAGACCAACCCGGCGGCCAGCACAAAGCTCAGCGCATCGAGCGCAAACGGGGCAGGGACCGCAAAGGCGATCAGCAGACCGGCCAGCGGAGGGCCAACAAAGGACCCCATGATTTGCTCAATGCTCCAAAGCTGGCTATTGGCCTGCTCGAGCGCCTCTTTGGGCACCACGGACGGCAAAACGGTCTGCGCCGCGTTGTCACGCACCACTTCGGCAGCCCCCAACAGGAACGCCACACCACAAAGCCCGGCAATGAACAGCCCACCCTGATCCGGCGGGAACGAGGGCACCGACAGGATCATCGCGACAATGCCAAAGGTCAGCAACATCCGAAACAGATCGGCCTGCACCATCAACCGCCGCCGATCGACCCGGTCGGTCCAGACCCCGGCTGGGATGGAAAACAACAGCCACGGCAATCGCGTGGCAAAGGCAACGGCGGCGATCAGCATCGGATCGCGGGTGATCAGCGTTGCCAGCCAAGGGAACGCCAATGCCGACACGCCGTCACCAAGATTGGAAACAGCCGAGGCCGAAAATAACAGTCGAAAATTTCGTATGGACCATTGTGATGTCATATGGGCATTCCTGCGACGCCACGCACAGATGTCAATGCACGCCGCGTAATTGGTGCTTTTCATTTCGATCTGGCTGCGTTACGCAACGTCCCATGATCAAATGCGCACATATCACATTGCTCCGACGCCGACGCTAATTCTGCGTCCCGATTGATCTATGCGCCACATTTGTCGCGCAACCCTCACCCAATATGTTGACGAAACCGCCCTTAGTGATGCACTCATTGGGGCTTATACTCTCAAAGGATGATCCGATGATCCCGTCCGTTCTGCCGACCTATACCCGTGCCCCTCTGACATTTGTTAAGGGCGAAGGCTCTTGGCTGATCGAGGCCGACGGGCGACGCCTGCTGGACATGGGCGGCGGCATCGCGGTTAACGCGCTAGGCCATGCCAATCCAACGTTGGTGACGGCGCTGACCGATCAGGCGCAAATGCTGTGGCATACCTCGAACCTCTACCAGATCCCGCAGCAACAGGCGTTGGCGGACAAGTTGGTTGATGCAACCTTTGCCGACACGGTGTTTTTCACTAATTCCGGCACCGAGGCTTGCGAATTAGCGGTCAAAATGGCCCGCAAATACTGGTTTGATAAGGGCGAGGTTGATCGCACTGACATCATCACCTTTGACGGCTCGTTCCATGGCCGCTCGGCCGCTGGCATCTCTGCCGCCGGCTCTGAGAAAATGACCAAAGGCTTTGGCCCGCTACTGGGTGGCTTTGTCCACTTGCCTTGGGATGATCTGGAGGCGCTGGCCGCCGCGATCACCGACACAACCGCCGCCATTCTGGTGGAACCGGTGCAGGGCGAAGGTGGCATTCGCCCGCTGCCGGATGCCACCCTCAAGGCGATGCGGGAACTCTGCGATGAACATGGCCTGCTGCTGATCCTCGATGAAATCCAATGCGGCGTCGGGCGGACGGGCAAACTGTTCGCGCATGAATGGGCCGGGATCACACCCGATATCATGATGGTCGCCAAAGGCATCGGCGGCGGCTTTCCCTTGGGCGCTGTGCTGGCCACCGAAGCCGCTGCATCCGGCATGACGGCTGGCACCCATGGCTCGACCTATGGCGGCAACCCGCTGGGCTGTGCTGTTGGCTGTGCTGTGATGGACATCATCGCGACACCGGAATTTCTCGCTGAGGTAAACCGCAAATCCGGCCTGCTGCGCCAAAAACTCGAAAGCCTCGTCGCCAGCCACCCCGATGTCTTTGACTCCGTGCGTGGCTCTGGCCTGATGCTGGGCCTGAAATGCAAAGCGCCGAACATGGATGTGGTTAACGCAGGCTACGACGCCCTCGTACTCACGGTGCCCGCCGCCGACAATGTCGTCCGCCTGCTGCCACCGTTAACCATATCAGACCAAGAAATAGCCGAGGCCATAACCCGCCTCGACACAGCAGCCACAAACCTCAAAGCCACCTAAGGCTTCTTTTGTTCAAAAATATCCCGGGGGTCTGGGGGCAGCGCCCCCAGCCTTCCCTCCAATACAAAGTTGACACTAAATGACCCATTTTCTGGACATCCACAAAACCGACCCAGCCGACCTGCGCGGCATGATCGACACCGCCGCTATGATGAAACAGGCCCGTCAGGGACGCCCCAAAGGCGCGCCAGATGATGACCAACTCTTGGCCGGACGTATGGTTGCGATGATATTTGAGAAACCCTCAACCCGGACGCGGGTGTCCTTTGATGTTGGCGTGCGCCAGATGGGCGGCCAGACCATGGTGCTGTCGGGTAATGACATGCAACTGGGCCATGGTGAAACCATCGCCGACACTGCCCGCGTGTTGTCGCGCTATGTCGATATGATCATGATCCGTACGTTTGATGAATCCGTGCTGGTGGAAATGGCCGAATACGCCGATGTGCCGGTGATCAATGGCTTGACCGACCGCACGCACCCTTGCCAGATCATGGCCGATATCCTGACCTTTGAGGAACATCGCGGCTCGATCGCAGGCAAAAAGGTGGTTTGGGCTGGTGACGGCAACAACGTCTGCGCTTCGCTCTTGCATGCGGCTGGCCAGTTTGGTTTTGATCTGACGTTTACCGGCCCGGCACAGCTTGATCCCGAAGATGAATTTGTCGGTCTGGCCCGCTCAAAAGGCAGCACAATCGTCATCGAACGCGATGCGTTCAAAGCCGTCGAAGGTGCCGACCTTATTGTCGCTGACACTTGGGTGTCGATGCATGACGCGCAATCCGCCCGCGAGCGGCGGCACAACATGCTGCGCCCCTATCAGGTTAACAAAGCCTTGATGGCGGCGGCCAAACCGGATGCGTTGTTTATGCACTGCCTGCCGGCCCACCGCGAAGAAGAGGTCACATCCGAGGTCATGGACGGCCCGCAATCGGTGGTCTTTGAGGAGGCCGAAAACCGTCTCCATGCCCAAAAGGCAATTCTGCGCTGGTGCCTCGGAGTCTAGCGACGCCGCCCGCAGGGCAAAGGAGCGCCTCCATGAAAAAGGATAGTTTTTGAAAAACCCAAACATTGTCATCGCAGGCGCCGGTAGCATCGGTTGTTTCGTCGGCGGCCATCTGACCGTTGCCGGGCGCTCTGTTACCCTGCTGGCCCGCCCGCGGGTTATTGATGTGATCAATAACAACGGCCTGACCGTCAGCGACCTCACCGGGGCCTCTGAACAGGTTCCCACAGATCGCCTGACGCTTACGGACAACCCCGATTGCCTGGCCAGTGCCGATCTGATTCTGGTCGCGGTTAAAACCGGTGCAACGGCGGAAATGGCGGCGCTGATTGCAAAATGCGCTCCACCGCATGCTCCGGTCATCAGCCTGCAAAATGGCCTGTCCGGGATTGAGACCCTATCAACGACCCTTGCCGCGCGCGACGTGCGTGCCGGGATGGTGGGTTTTAACGTGGTGCCAAACGGGCAGGGCGGCTATCACCGGGCCACCAGCGGTGAGATCGTTATTGGCGATGGCCCCATAGACCTTGCTGAAATGCTAACCACGCCCGGCCTGCCCATCACTGAAACAAACGAAATCACCGCCATTCAATGGGGCAAGCTGCTGCTTAACCTCAACAACGCGCCCAATGCGCTCTCGGGCCTGCCGTTGGCTCAGATGATGCTGGACCGCGGCTGGCGGCGCATCATGGCCGATCAGATGACCGAGGCGTTACGGGTCCTTAGGGCTGCCAATATTGCCGTCAAATCCGCCACGCCGCTGCGGCCCTCAATTGTGCCGCATATCATGCGCCTGCCAACGCCGCTGTTTCGCAGGATCGCCGCCAAAATGCTCGCCTTTGATGCCTCGGCGCGCTCGTCAATGTCGTATGATCTGATGGCCGGGCGGCGCACCGAAATTGATGCGTTTCAAGGTGCTGTAATAGAACTCGGGGATCGCCACGCCATTGCCACACCCGTTAGCGCACGCTTGCGCGAGCTGATTCACCACGCCGAAAACGCAGGTCAGGGCTTGCCCAACCTCACGCCTCAGGACGTCCGTCTTTAGCCGACCACAGTATTCAACAATAAGAATATCACCGCTGACATGCCCGCAGCCGCCGGAACCGTGATGACCCAGGCGGCGACGATGGTCATGAAATGCGAGCGCCGCACCAGTTTACGCCGACGCCGTTCTTCAGAGGCGATACGCTTGGTCGCAGGGCGGTCGACCGTCAGTTGACGCAGCCGGCGTTCCATGTGCCACTCGCGGAAAAACCCGACGCCAAACACGCCACCCACGGCGATATGGGTCGAGCTGACAGGCAGGCCCAGCCAACTGGCCACAATCACCGTGATTGCCGCAGACAACGCCACACAAAACGCCCGCATCGGGTTCAATTTGGTGATCTGACTGCCGACCATACGGATCAATTTCGGCCCAAACAGGAACAATCCAAACGAAATGCCAAACGCGCCAATCACCATGACCCAGATCGGGATCGCTACTTTGGCGGCGAAATCGCCAAATTCGGTTGCGTGGACGATGGCGGCCAGCGGCCCCACCGCATTGGCCACGTCATTGGCGCCATGTGCAAAGCTCAGCAAGGCTGCCGAGAACACCAATGGCAGGCGGAACAAAATTTTGATCGACTTGTTGCGGTTTTCCATCCCTTCGGATTGTCGCCGGATCAACGGTTTCGTCACCAAATAGGTTAAAACCCCCAAAGCTGCACCGATCATCAGTGCGGTTTCCACGTCGATCTTGATGATCCGTTTCAACCCTTTTAGGGCCAGATAGGCGGAAAATGCCCCTGCCATGACAGCAACAAGCACCGGCACCCAAGTCCGCGCCGCCGCGATCTTGTCTTCGCGATAGATAATGCGCGCCTTGATAAACGCCAGAAACGCCGCCGCAACCGCGCCGCCCAGCACCGGGGATATCACCCAGCTGGCGGCAATTTTTGCCATCGTTGGCCAGTTTACGGCGGCAAACCCAGCCGCCGCAATGCCGGCCCCCATGACGCCGCCAACAACCGAATGCGTGGTCGAAACCGGCGCGCCGATCCATGTCGCCAGATTAACCCAAACAGCAGCTGAAATCAGCGCCGCCATCATCGCCCATATAAATACCTGCGTGGTGGCCATCGCACTTGGATCAATGATGCCCTTGGATATGGTCGACACCACATCGCCGCCTGCCAGTAAGGCTCCGGCGCTTTCAAATATGGCGGCAATCAGGATCGCGCCGCCCATTGTCAGGGCTTTGGCCCCAACCGCCGGCCCAACATTGTTGGCAACATCATTGGCACCAATGTTGATCGCCATATAGGCGCCAAACGCCGTTGCCGCGATCACCACCAAATTACCCGGGGATTGCTCCAGAAAAACAGCAGCCGCCAGTGCCGCCACAAAAATAAACGCCATCGCAATGCCGGTCGCAACCATCGGGCGCGACACATAGTTGGTGGCATATTCGATCTGACTGATACGGTTTAGGTCCGTATCAAGCGTTTTCCACCGACTGCCTTTGGGTGTCTGGGCCATGATCCTGTCCGCAATTTATTATCGTGACCGCGCCTAAGGGCTTGGCTCGTACCATGCAACAGAAAATTACAGCCCTTACACAGCTATAGCGCGCGTAGAATGGCCTGCAATTCGGGTTCTTGCACCATATTGGCGGCCTCTTTTGGCGCGACCCATTTGCGGGATCGTTCATCCGCCTCGGGATAATCCGCCTCAAGGGATTTGACCTCGGCCAAATAGACCTGGGTGCGCACCGTGGTTTTGCCGCCCGTGTCCAAGCCTTTGACATAGTCATATTGGCCAACAGGGGTTGGATTAACGGTGGCATGCTTGACGCCAGCCTCTTCCCAGGCTTCGCGCAACGCCGCCTCGGAACCGTTCAATCCTTTGATCGGCCAGCCCTTGGGGACAATCCAGCGCCCGGTGTCGCGGCTGGTGATCAACAGAACATCCTTGCCGGATCTGGTTTCGCGATAGCACAGGGCCGCCACTTGCACCCGCTTGGGGCGCAGAAACATGGGTCTGAGAACTTCTTCCCATACGGATTGCAATGCATTGGTCATTTTACTCATACCTGTCGTTTTTTTGTTATTATACATCTTTGAGCTGCAATTTGTCGAAAAGCCAAATGGCCAGCGGTTTGCTCACGGTTTTGTCCTGTGAAACGTTGCGTGTTTCCAGTCTGAATGACCTGCGCTCTCTTGTGATCCCGGGCAGGTGCCATAAACTT
>JBLHMP010000107.1:0-11147 GCA_047623555.1 Granulosicoccus sp. | reverse complement strand
TAACCGGCTGACCGGCGCCGAGGTCATGGCCGAGGATATGTTGTTTGCCACGCTTGATCCAACGATGCGCCGGGTTGAGTTGCCGGATGGGCCGGAAATCATCCTGTCTGACACCGTGGGTTTCATCAGTGAGTTGCCAACCGAACTTGTCGCCGCATTCCGTGCCACACTAGAAGAAGTGTTGGGCGCCGATCTGATCGTGCACGTGCGTGACATCAGCCATGACGACACCGAGGCCCAGGCCCGCGACGTCGAAACCATTCTGAACGTGCTGGGTCTGGACGAAGACCGGCCCCGGATTGAGGTCTGGAACAAACTGGATCTGCTGTCAGACGAGGACCGCCAAGCCGCCGAAACCCGGGCCGCGCGCGAAGACGGCATCTTTGCCATTTCGGCGCTGACCGGCGATGGGGTCGACCCGCTGTTGTCCGCCGTTGCCGCATCCATTCAGGGCGCGCGCTATGAAAGTGTGCTAAATCTGACTTTCGCCGAGGGCAAACGCCGGGCTTGGTTGTTTTCCGAGGATATCGTGCAATCTGAGAACCAGACCGAGACCGGCTTTGACATCACAGTGATCTGGACCGCAGCACAGGAATCGCGGTTTCTGGCTGTTTAGCCGTCGATTTGTTTTTGGTATTCTTCAACGTCAAACCATCCCAACGAGCGTTGGATTTTCTGATCGTCGTTCAAGTCCCATTCTTCCCAACCGCCGACTTCGACATGGTTTTGGGTTTCTGAATGATGCCCCGCCAACGTCCATGCAAACACGCAATGTGACCCGGAACTGCGCGCAAAATCACAGCGAAGTTGCAAATCGGGAAATTCGCTGTGAAAACCGGCGGCCATTTCCACCAAAGCCGCTGTTCCAACATGAGCATCGCCACCATTTATGGTAATCTGCCCATCGGTGGCGAAAAAGGAAGCAACTTGTTTGGGATCTCCTGAATTCCAGGCGGCGGTATAGGCATCAGCAAGTTTTTGAAACTTGGTTTGCAGATCTGACATATCTCTCCTCTCGGGTTACTTGTCGCAAGGTTAGATGAAACAGTTGTTCTGTCAAAGAATAAAAACCACGCCTTGTATCCGCTTCGGCAACGCTGGCTGAGTGGATTTAGTTACCTCGGCACCAACATGGTCACACCCACAGACGCGGCCCGGGCCAGATCGGCGTCCAGTGACATCGGGATATATTCGCCGCGTCGCCACAGCTGGGCCAGATCATCATAATGCCGCGACAGGAAATGCCCTGATTGGCCGGTTGAGGTGATGAAAACTGAACTGTCCGGGTCGGCGAAATCATAAACGCCGCGATAGCCGGCGCCATGCACGTTCTCAAACGGATCATTCCCAGTGCCCGAGGTGCGGCCACGTTGCAGCGTATTGTCGCCGCCACTGGTGGATTGCCGAATGTTGACGAAATAGCGCAGCACCGGAACCTTACCCAGCGTTGGGTGATCATGTGTCGCCTGATGCGCATCGCCCCAGCGCAGCGATTCCAGCGTTGAGCCATAGCGCTCGGTGATCCAGATCAGCGCATCATCCAGCGCCAGCCGGGCCATGTCGGTGCAGGTCTCAACCGGAGAGCTATGGCGCACATCACACCAGATCGCGGCGCCATCAATATTGCGGTAAACCCGTTCGATAAACAAAGGCTGCACATGCGGGAATTCATCGGCCAATGGCCCCAACTCATCGGCGATCAGACGGGCCTGCAATGCCCGTATCCACGCCGCATAGATCAACGGCTCGGGCAGGTGTTCGTTCATCTCACCGTTCCAATCGGCCAACAGCGCCAGCGCGATCTGGCGTTGCCGTTCGGGGGTGCCGACAGGGGCGGCCTGTCCGGTGAACCACAGGTCGGCACCAATCAGCGGTAACAGCGACCGGGCGGTATAGCTGACGGTATCAAGCTGCGCCTCGATAAAGCTGTCGCGGGTATGCACCTGACGCGATTGCATCAGTTTTTGCCAGCGATTGATCCGCTGTGTGTCGCCCCAAAGATACGAGATGTGGTTGGGAAACGGCCGTTCCAGCAGTTTGTTGTTGGTATTGCCCAGTATACCGCCACGCGGCGCGACAAATTGCGGGTTGGATGCATAGGGTGCGCGGCCACGCCAGCGGTTTTCAACCCGCCAGCCTTGTGATGGTATCCGGCCCTTGCTCTGGTTGTTGGCATCGCGCCGGGGCACCGCGCCAATCAGTTTCATCGCAATAGTGTCCTGATCAACCAGCGACAGGTTTTGCGACGGGGCAATAAAGCCCTCGCTGATTTCAATGGCCTGGCCGACAGATTTTGCGCCCATGAGCGCGATGGCCGCCGATATTGACGTGTCTTGTCCATCTAATACGGTCCAGCCAAGCGTCGCCACATGGCCCGCCGGGGTGACGGTGGCCAGATCATACATGCTGCCCGGAAGAACCGGGCCGTTCTCGCTCCACCTTAGGGTCAGCGTGATGGGGGCGGCGTCTTTGATTGCGATGATCGAGGGGCGCGATCCAAAGCGTTTAAAGCCATCCGGCGTCAGATATTCCTCGTGGTTGTCCGGGTTCAGGCGTTCGATGAACACGTCCTGATCATCCAGATACGAGGACGTTAACCCCCAACCCAACGCCTCGGATCGTCCGATAAGTACCAGCGGCATGCCGGGAATGGTGCCGCCGATGACGCCGCCGGATGAAAGCCCCAATCGCGCCAGATACCAGATTCCGGGCGCGGTAAAGCCCAGATGCGGGTCATTGGCCAGCAAAGTCCCACCAGAGGCCGAGCGCGTGGTGGCGGCGCTCCAGGCGTTTGAGGCGCCCGCACGACCGGCCTTGGGAAACGGTGACAGCGGCGAGGTTGGCATGGCTTTGCCGCGCGCGTAACGCGGCAGGGTCGGGAACAGCGAGGTATATTCGGGCAGCGCAGCAATGCCGGTGCCGGGCACGTCGGGCAGGATGTCGATCAGGCGGGCCGGATCGTTAAGCAACAGATCGGTGCGGGCGCGCAGAACCTCGGCTGCGAGATGGCCGGATAGCTGCAACCCCATGAGTTTGAGCACCGCCAGCGAATCCGCCGGCTGCCAGGGCGCAATGGCGGCGTTGAACAGGAACATTTCAGGTGCGCCGCGGCCCAGCGCCTTGTCGTTGATTTCGTTCAGGCGGGCATTGACGCCTTTGGCATAAGCCGCAAGCACGATACGGGCCTCGGGCGTTTGGGCCTGCACCGATTGCTGGGCAAGGCGGTAGATATCAAGCCGTCGCAACAGCCGGTCAATGGCCAGAGTGCGGGCGCCAAATACCTCGGACAGGCGACCCTGTGCCGTGCGGCGCAGGATGGTCATTTGCCACAGACGGTCCTGCGCATGGGCATAGCCAAGGCCGAAAAACACATCGGCGTCCCGGTTCGCGTCCTGGTTGACATCGTCATCAGGGTCAATATAGGCGGCGAAAATATGCGGTACATTGGCATTGTCACGGACGATTTCGACGGGGCCGGACAAACCGCGCACCTGCACCGTGGCGTCATAATCTGGCAACGACTGGCTGGCCAGATAATAGACCATGCCAACACCCAGGACGATCAATGCAATCATCCCGGCGACAAGCCTTAGAAGCCAGCGAAACATCAGTGCCATTATTGTCCTCGTTCTACCCGGATTTTCTGGTTTGGTCATTTGACCTTACCAAAATGCCTGATAGGTAACGCCTTAACGTAGATAAGCTGGATCAAGGGGAAAGCAAATGGCAAAACTGGCGTTTCTGGGACTAGGCGTAATGGGGTACCCTATGGCGGGACATCTGCGGGCGGCTGGACATGATGTGACGGTGTTTAACCGCACTGCGGCCAAGGCCGAAGCCTGGGCGAAAGAGCATGGTGGCAGCAGTGCTGTGACCCCACGCGAGGCCGCTGCGGGGGCTGATTTTGTGCTGTGTTGCGTTGGCAATGACGATGATTTGCGCAGTGTCTGTCTTGGCGATAACGGAGCGTTTGCAGGCATGGGCGCGGGGACTGTGTTTGTCGACCACACCACGGTGTCGGCCAAGGTCACGCGTGAGCTGAATGCGGCCGCTGCATCGGCTGACATCGCCTTTGTCGACGCGCCGATTTCGGGCGGTCAGGCGGGTGCGGAAAACGGCGCGTTGTCGGTGATGTGTGGTGGTGATCAGGCGGCCTTTGATCGGGCGGCGCCGGTGATTGATGCCTATGCGCGTATCTGCCGACGGATTGGCGACAGCGGCGCCGGGCAAATGACCAAGATGTGCAATCAGATTGCCATTGCCGGACTGGTGCAGGGGTTAAGCGAAGCCATGCATTTTGCCGAAAAGGCCGGGTTGGACGGGCGCGCGGTGATCGAGGTGATCAGTCAGGGCGCTGCGGGCAGCTGGCAGATGAACAACCGTTATGAAACCATGATTGATGACCATTTTGAGCATGGTTTTGCCGTGGACTGGATGCGCAAGGATCTGGGGATTTGTCTGGATACCGCAGATGAAACCGGCGCCAGCCTGCCGGTCACGGCTTTGGTTGATCAGTTCTATAAGGACGTTCAAAAAATGGGTGGCGGACGTTGGGATACCTCAAGCCTGCTGAGCCGTTTGCGCAAAGCCGGTTAGGATCTGGGGGTCGTAAGCTAGCGGCATGCACAAAATCACCTACCCCTAAAAAGGGGTAGGTGATGCCTCTGGCAGAGGTATTTATTTACGAGAAGAAGCTGGGCGTGATTTGTACCCGGCAGGGACGATCAAGGGATAATGCGGGTGTATTTGGAGCCGTCAAGCGTGGCGCCAACACGCAGACCGGCCTGACCAAACACGGCCGCCAGAATAGGCGCGCGCAGAGTGTTTGAATCGGTGGCAACTGAATCGCCTTTGTCGCTGATCACATATCCGATGTCCGCGCCCGCAGTCCAACCGGACGAGCGGCGAAATTTGTTCAGCGCGTCTTCGGTCATAAAGAACAAAACATGCGAATATTGCTGGGCGCCGATCTGGAACCCGGCGCTGGCACCGGCGGTGCTGTAATAGTCGACGGTACCGCCGCCTACACGCAATGCGCCCTGTCCGTAAGATGCGCCAAAGACAAAGCCAGCCTCGGTCACCAGCGGCATCACCAGCATGCCGGTGGATTTTTCTGCCAGTGTCACCGTGTTGGGGAACTTATCGTACATTTGGCTTAGGGTTGCATCGACACGCGCATCAATTTTGGCGCTGCTGTTACTGCCAACGCCATTGCCGCATGCCGCTGTCACGGAAAGCCCTGCCAGCGCGGAAAACGTAAATCCGCGACGGGTCAATCGGTTAGGGGTCATAGTCATGGTATATCTACCTGTATTCTTGCCTGATTTCGCCGGGTTTACCGGTCTTGGCGCAAGATATACGCATAATAATAAACCCTGTCACCATAAAGCGGGGCAGAATCGGCGGCTTATCGCTGTATATTGGCGTTTTTGGGGGCTTAGCCGTTGATGGCGCGCGCCACATCCAGTGCAAAGTAGGTCAGAACGCCGTCACAGCCCGCCCGGCGGAACGCCATCAGGCTTTCCAACATGACTTGATCACCGTCAATCCAGCCGTTCTGCGCCGCCGCCTTGATCATCGCGTACTCACCAGACACCTGATAGGCATAGGTCGGCGCGCCAAATGTGTCTTTGACCTGACGACAGACATCCAGATAGGGCATGCCGGGTTTGATCATCACCATATCGGCGCCTT
Organism: Granulosicoccus sp.; assembly: GCA_047623555.1. GTDB lineage: Bacteria > Pseudomonadota > Alphaproteobacteria > Rhodobacterales > Rhodobacteraceae > NORP181. The sequence goes on along the minus strand of JBLHMP010000107.1, from coordinate 5,453 downwards.
CGTTCAGGTCACGCGCAATCAGGCGCAGGGCTTCGTTGGCATTGGCCGGGTCCATTTGATAGGTGTTTTTGTCGCCGGTCAGCGCCCCGGACGCGCCCACCGCATCGCGAAACGGCCCATAAAAGGCGCTTGCGAATTTGGCGGCGTAGGACAGGATCAGCACATTCTGATGGCCCGCGGATTCAAGTGCCGACCGCATCGCGCCGATCCGTCCGTCCATCATATCGGACGGGCCGATAATGTCCGCCCCTGCGTCGGCCTGGGCCAGGGTCATCCTGACCAAGGCGTTGACAGTGGAATCATTGATGATTTCACCATCCACCACAAAACCGTCATGACCGTTGATGTTATATGGGTCCAGCGCCACATCGGTCATCACCGCAATCTCGGGCACCGCGTCTTTGATGGCGCGGATCGCCCGGTTGACCAGATTGTCAGGTTCCCAGGCGCCGGCGCAATCTTCCGTCTTTAGCGATGCGTCTATATAGGGGAACAGGCAGATTGCCGGGATGCCCAGATCGGCAGCCTCGCGCGCAGCGAGGGCAATGCGGTCAACGCTGCGTCTGGTCACGCCTGGCATTGAGTCAATTGGTTCCTGGACATCATGCCCATCGCGTACAAACACCGGCCAGATCAGATCAGACACCGACAGCGTATTTTCCCGCACCAATGCCCGCAGAGTTGGTGATTTACGGGCGCGGCGGAAACGCGCGGCGGGGAATGGGGCAACAACTGGTTTCATCTGGCGCGATCTCCTTGATCATTTGTTCATTGGGTGGCATGGAACATCGTCACCCACAAGAGTGCCAATCGCCACAAATCGCGATTGCGCGCACCTCAACGCGAAAAGGCAGTACGCTTGAACTGGTACAATTCGATTTTTGAGCTTATCGACATGCGGTCCTTTTCCAACCTGTGGTACTGGATTGCTCTGGCTGTGGTTTGGTCATCAGCCAGTCATTGGATTCTCGGCGTGCCGTTTGACACCGTCATGCGGGCAAAGCGTGTTGGCGGGCAGACAGCGGTCGATCTTGAGGATCTGACGCGGGTTAATGTTAACCGCTTGCTTTATATTGGGCGGGCGTCGGGGCTTTGGAACCTCGGGTTCAGCTGTTTCATATTGACCTCGCTGGCGGTGATGGGGTTTTCCTATAAGGTCGAATTTGCACAAGCCGTGTTTTTCCTTGGATTTCCGATATCACTGGTTGGATTGCTAAGCCTGTCCACCGCCCGGCAGATCGAAAGCGAAGGGTTTGAGGCAGATTTGATTCACAGACGCCTGACCCGTCAACGCCTGTACACGCAGATGATTGGCACGCTGTCGATATTTTGTACCGCCCTTTGGGGCATGTATCAAAACCTGTCCATTGGCGTGCTTGGCGGCTAATCTGCAAGCTCATGGCAAATTCAAATCATATCACTGTTGGTGGTGCGCCCGAAGGGTTCGACGCACACCTGATCCTGAACGAGATCGCCAAATCCGGCGCTCCTATCTGTCATATTGCGCGCGACGATAAACGTCTGGCCGCAACACGCGCAGCATTGGCGTTTTTTGCGCCTGACATGCCTGTGCTGGTGTTTCCCGGTTGGGATTGTCTGCCTTATGATCGTGTGTCGCCCAACGCTGACATCTCGGCGGCGCGGATGGCGACCCTGGCGGCGCTGGTGCATGACATGCCGTCGCGGTATGTGCTGCTGACCACGCTGAACGCGGCCTGCCAACGGGTTCCGGCACGTTCGATTTTGCGCGAGGCGGCGTTTAAGGCCACTGTTGGGGGCCGGATTGACGAAGCCGCGCTGCGCCAGTTTCTGGTGCGCATGGGCTTTACCCAAAGCCCGACAGTGATGGAACCCGGCGACTATGCCATTCGCGGCGGTATCATCGACATTTATCCGCCCGGCGAGAGCGGGCCTGTGCGGCTTGATCTGTTTGGCGATGTGCTGGACGGGGCACGCCGTTTTGATCCGGCAACGCAGCGGACCACCGAAAAACTAAGCATTATTGAGCTGGCCCCGGTCAGTGAGATCATTCTGGACGAGGCGGCGATCACCCGGTTCCGGCAAAATTATCGCATCGAATTTGGCGCCGCTGGCACCGATGATCCGCTCTATGAGGCGGTCAGCGCCGGGCGCAAACATCAGGGCATTGAGCATTGGTTGCCGTTCTTTCATGACCATCTGGAAACCCTGTTTGATTACCTGCCCGAGGCGACGATCACATTAGACGAACAATCCACCCCGGCGCGTTTGGCGCGGTGGGACGGCATTGCCGACCAGTACGAGACCCGCCAGATCGCGGCCAAGGCCAAAACGCGGATGGACAGCGTTTATAAACCGATCCCGCCGGGGTTGTTGTATCTGGATGATGCGGAATGGCAGACGGCTGTCCAAGGCCGGCGGACCTTGCAATTTAATGCTTTGCCGCTGCCCACCGGGCCGGGTGTGATTGATGCGGGTGGCCGCATTGGGCGCAATTTTTCACCAGAGCGTCAGCAGGAAGACATTAGCCTTTTCGGGGCCTTGGTCGATCACCTTAAAGTGAAAATGCAAAGCGGGCCGGTGGTTGTGGCCTCTTATTCCGAAGGCGCGCGGGAACGTCTGGCCGGTTTGATCGAGGACGAAGGCCTGAGCGAAACCATTGAGATCTCCAATGTCGCGCGGATCGGTAAAACCGGTCTTTATGTGGCGGTCTGGGCACTGGAACATGGCTTCGTGACGCCGGATATGACGGTGGTTGCAGAACAGGATATTTTGGGCGACCGGTTGATCCGTGCGCCGCGCAAACGTCGCAAGGCCGAGAATTTTCTGACCGAATCCCAATCGCTGTCGCCAGGTGATCTGGTGGTGCATGTGGATCACGGTATTGGCCGTTATCAGGGCATGGAAGTGATCTCCGCGGCAGGGGCTGCGCATGAATGCCTGTTGCTGGAATATGCAGATAGATCAAAGCTTTACCTGCCAGTTGAGAACATTGAACTATTGTCGCGCTATGGTCATGACGAAGGGTTGCTTGATCGTCTTGGCGGCGGTGCATGGCAGGCGAAAAAGGCCAAACTAAAAGAACGCATTCGCGAGATGGCAGAGCGGCTGATCCGCGTTGCGGCCGAACGTGCGCTGCGCAGAGCTCCGGTTCTGGACCCGCCTCCGGGAAGCTGGGACGCGTTTTCGGCCCGTTTTCCCTATCAGGAAACCGACGATCAGCTGCGCGCCATTGGCGATGTGTTGGATGACCTGACCAGCGGGCGACCGATGGATCGTTTGATTTGTGGCGACGTTGGATTTGGTAAAACCGAGGTGGCGATGCGCGCCGCCTTTGTTGCGGCGATGTCGGGCGTGCAGGTGGCGATTGTCGCGCCAACGACGCTGCTGGCGCGGCAACACTATGCCAGCTTTGCCGAACGCTTTCGCGGATTTCCGATAGAAGTCAGGCAATTATCGCGCTTTGTTAGCGCAAAGGATGCGCAAACCACCCGCGATGGTATCTCGCGTGGAACCGTTGATATTGTCATCGGCACCCATGCATTGCTGGCCAAAAGCATCCGGTTTAAGGACCTTGGCCTGTTGGTCATCGACGAAGAACAACATTTCGGCGTGGGTCACAAAGAGCGCCTTAAATCAATGCGCACTGACATCCATGTTCTGACGTTGACGGCCACGCCGATCCCGCGCACGCTGCAATTGTCGCTGTCTGGGGTGCGTGATCTGTCGATCATCGGCACGCCTCCCGTCGACCGTTTGGCGATCCGCACCTATGTGGCGGAATTTGACGCGATCATGCTGCGCGAGGCGTTGTTGCGCGAACATTATCGTGGCGGCCAAAGCTTTTTCGTGGTGCCGCGCATTGCCGATCTGCCCGAGATCGAGGCATTTCTGCGCGATCAGGTGCCAGAAGTCAGCGTTGTTATCGCCAATGGGCAGATGCCCGCAGGCGAGCTTGATGACCGGATGAATGCGTTTTACGATGGCAAATATGATGTTTTGCTGGCCACCACGATTGTGGAATCCGGGCTGGATATTCCCACCGCCAACACAATGATCATCCATCGCGCCGACATGTTTGGACTGGCGCAACTCTATCAAATCCGTGGTCGGGTCGGGCGCTCAAAAACCCGCGCTTACGCCTATTTGACCACCAAACCGCGCAAGAAACTGACCGCGACGGCCGAAAAACGTTTGCGGGTGCTGGGCAGTCTGGACACGTTGGGGGCCGGATTTACGCTGGCCAGCCAGGATTTGGACATACGCGGTGCCGGTAATCTGCTGGGCGAGGAACAGTCGGGGCAGATGCGTGATGTTGGCTATGAACTGTACCAGTCGATGCTGGAGGAGGCGATTGCCAAGATCAAAGCCGGTGAAATGGAAGGCCTGAGCGACACGGACGAGCAATGGGCGCCACAGATCAATCTGGGCGTTCCGGTGCTGATCCCCGAGGCCTATATTCCTGATCTGGATGTACGGTTGGGGCTGTATCGACGGCTAAGTTCGTTGACGACCAAGGTCGAGCTCGAGGGATTCGCCGCTGAGATGATTGACCGGTTTGGCAAATTACCCAAAGAGGTCAACACCTTGTTGCTTATTGTTCGCATCAAATCCATGTGCAAACGCGCCGGGATTGCCAAGCTGGATGGCGGACCAAAAGGCGCGACGATCCGGTTTCACAACGATAAATTCGCTTCGCCCAAGGGGCTGGTTGAATTTATTCATGACCAGAACGGGCTGGCGAAAGTACGCGACAACAAAATCGTCGTGCGCCGTGATTGGCAATTGGATAGCGACAAGATCAAAGGCGCCTTTGCCATTGCGCGTGATCTGGCGGTGAAGGTTTCAGAAGAGAAAAAGCGCACCAAAAAGGCTTAGATCGCGATCTGAAACAGGCGACCTGAGCGCGGCTGACATTGGCTGGGCTTGGGCGGAGTTAAAGCGGAAAATTACGTCAACCGCTGTAAGCCAAGCGTGTTCCAATCATTATCTTGGTTGAAACAGAGTTTCGAGGTATCCTGATTACCATGTGAATCATTTTATTTATTTATTGATGAGTTTGGAGTTCGGAAATGGCAATTTTGAAATTGAAATCAAAGGGTAAAGACGTTGAAGCACTTCAAAAGTTGCTGAACAAAAGTATTTCGGCCAAGCTCGAGCCAGACGGTGATTTTGGGAAACTCACCAAAAAAGCTGTCATCAAGTTTCAGAAAAAGAACAGTCTGAAGCCAGATGGCATTGCCGGGTCCAGCACGTTAGCGGTGATTGGATTGGGGCCCAGTCTGCGAATTCCAAAAATGAAGGTCAAAGATTGCAAGGATGCCCTAAAATTCTTCAAGAAAAAAGACGCAATTCAATTTACTGGTGGGCCGGATCATATTGGTCGTGAGATGGTCGAAGTCAAAAAGGGGTTGCGAGACATCGAAGCAAAATTTGAAACAATGGTAAGTGAGATCAACAAAATTCAGAAAGAT
>JBLHMP010000106.1:0-11172 GCA_047623555.1 Granulosicoccus sp. | reverse complement strand
CAGCGTGCATTCCGGCCAACCATGCCGCGCCCAAGGCGGTGGTCTCTAACACGTCGGGCCGGTCGACCGGTGCGGCAATGATGTCAGACAGAAATTGCATCGCCCAGTTGGATGCGCTCATGCCGCCATCGACACGCAGAACGCTTTCCTCGCCCAGACCGGCCCAATCGTCGCGCATCGCCTCGAGCAGATCACGGGTCTGAAAACCAACGCTTTCCAACGCTGCACGTGCCAGCTCTGCCGGGCCGGAATTTCGGGTCAGGCCAAACACCGCCCCACGGCATTCCGCATTCCAGTAAGGCGCGCCCAGACCGGTAAAGGCGGGTACCAGCACCACCGATTGTGACGGATCGGCGGTTTCGGCCAGCGGTTGGGTTTCGTGGGCCTCGCGGATGATTTTTAGCCCGTCGCGCAGCCATTGCACCACGGCACCGGCAACAAATATCGACCCTTCGAGCGCATAAGTCGGCTTGCCGTCCAGTTGATAGGCGATGGTGGTCAGCAGCCGGTTTTTGGACATCACAGGCGTGTCACCGGTGTTGAGCAGCGCAAAACAGCCGGTGCCATAGGTAGATTTCATCATGCCCGGTTCAAAACAGGCCTGCCCCACGGTGGCGGCCTGCTGGTCTCCGGCGACGCCACAAATCGGAATCTGGCGGCCAAACAGGTCGGCGCGGGTCTGGCCATAATCGGCGGCGCAATCGCGGACTTCGGGCAGCATCTGCATGGGGATGTCAAGAAGCTTGCAGATTGTGCTGCTCCACCGCCCCTTACGGATATCGTACAGCAGGGTGCGCGCCGCATTTGTGGCGTCGGTCGCATGCGTCGCACCACCGGTCAGCTTCCAGATCAGAAAGCTATCGACGGTTCCAAACAGCAACTCGCCTGCCTCGGCACGGGCACGGGCGCCCTCGACATGATCAAGAATCCATTTCAGCTTGGTCCCTGAGAAATAGGGGTCAACCAGCAGGCCGGTGCGATCGGTGAACATGGGTTCGTGCCCGGCATCACGCAGCGTGCGGCAATATTCGGCGGTTCTGCGGTCCTGCCAGACAATGGCGTTGTGGATCGGCTTGCCGGTCACACGGTCCCAGACAATTGTGGTTTCACGCTGGTTTGTGATGCCTATTGCCTTGATCTCGGTCGCGGCGATCCCGGCCCGTTCAATCACTTCGCGGCAGGTGCCTGCTGTTGTGGCCCACAGATCGCTTGGGTCATGTTCAACCCAGCCGGACGCCGGATAATGTTGGGGAAATTCCTCCTGAGCGCTCGCAACCAGCTTCATCTGCGCATCAAACAGGATTGCCCGGCTTGACGTGGTCCCTTGGTCAATGGCGAGAACATAGGTCATGTATCGGCTCAATCGTTTGAAAAGGTTAAAAAATGCAGCCGCCGTAAAGAGACGGCCACATAGGGTGGGTGAAACAAAAATCAGGAAGACGTCTCTGCTTCACCTCTCAGGGAAAGAAGGTGCCGGGGCCATAACAGCCCCGGCAAGGAAGGATCAGTTCCAGGACTTGATCAGCTCGTCATAAGCGATCGTCTTGGGTTCTTCGTCCTCATTGGCCAACTTGGCCTTTGGCGAACCGGGCTGGCTGAGCCAGTACTCCGGGTCTTTTTCGTCGTTCATTACGGGGCCAACATCACCCTGAACGCCTGCACGCTCTAGACGGATCAGGACTTTTTCCTGATCAGCACAGAGGCTATCCAGCGATTCCTGTACAGTCTTGGAACCGGACATTGCGTCGCCGATGTTCTGCCACCACAGCTGCGCCAGCTTTGGATAGTCAGGCACGTTGGTTCCGGTTGGTGACCACTGAACACGGGCAGGTGAGCGGTAGAATTCGATCAGACCGCCCAGTTTTGGTGCACGTTCGGTAAAACTTTCGTGCTGAATGGTGGACTCGCGGATGAACGTCAGACCGGCATGCGACTTTTCAACGTCAACCGTTTTAGAGGTCACAAACTGACCGTACAACCAAGCTGCCTTGGCACGATCAACCGGCGTGGATTTCATGATCGTCCATGAACCCACATCCTGATAACCAATTTTGGTCCCTGGGGTCCAATAGGCGCCATGTGGAGATGGGGCCATCCGCCACTTTGGCGTGCCGTCAGCATTCATCACCGGCAGATCAGGCAGAACTGTCGCGGCAGTAAACGCCGTGTACCAGAACATTTGCTGGGCTACGTTGCCTTGCGCCGGAACGGGTCCAGCTTCTGAAAACGTCATACCAGCGGCTGCGGGCGGCGAATATTTCTTGAGCCATTCAATCGCCTTGGTCACAGCGTAAACTGCGGCCGGGCCATTGGTGGCACCACCACGGGCAACACACGAGCCAACCGGCTGTGATTTATCGTTGACACGAATGCCCCATTCATCGACCGGAAGACCGTTTGGTTCACCAACGTCACCCATACCAGCCATGGACATCCACGCGTCGGTATACCGCCAACCCAAGCTGGGGTCTTTCTTACCATAGTCCATGTTGCCAAAGACTTCGCCTTCAACGTCAAGATGGCTCAGGTCGCGTCCGGTAAAGAACTCGGCAATGTCCTCATAGGCTGACCAGTTGATTGGAACACCCAGATCATAGCCATATTTGCCTTTGAAGTCGGCCTTGTTCTTTTCGTCATTGAACCAATCATAGCGGAACCAATAGAGGTTCGCGAACTGCTGGTCAGGCAACTGATACAGGCTGCCGTCCGGGCCGGTGGTGAATTCCAGGCCGATAAAATCGTCCAGATCCATTCCGGGGTTGGTAACGTCAGCCCCTTCTCCTGCCATCCACTCGGTCAGATTGCGTGCCTGCTGATAGCGCCAGTGGGTGCCGATCAGGTCTGAATCGTTGATATAAGCGTCATAGATGTTTTCGCCCGTCTGCATCTGGGTCTGGAGTTTTTCAACCACCGGACCTTCGCCAATCAGGTCATGGTTGACTTTGATGCCGGTGATGGCTTCAAACGCTTTGGCCAGCACTTCGGTTTCATAGATATGTGTATCAATACCTTCCGAAGCGACATTGATCTCCATCCCGGTAAAAGGTTGGGACGCATCAACAAACCACTGCATTTCTGCTTCCTGCTCTGCGCGGCTTAGCGCGGAACGCTTGATGGTGTCGTCCAGAAACACCTTTGCGGCGTTCATATCGGCAAATACTGGCGATGATAGCATGCCAAGGGCACACACCACCGCAGTAGTAGATTTTAATCGCAAGTTCATTATTGTTCCTCCCATAAAAGAACTTTCTCAAAGACTGCGGCTGGTCAATCTTGCAAATTTCCCGGCCGCAATTTGTTCTGAATTATACCCAGCGAAAGACGGCTGTGGCATAAATCAGACAGACGATCAGCGCAAAAGGTTGTGACGCGCCAACCAAACCAAGCCAGGCTAGATTGATAAAGGCCGAGCCAAGAAGCGTGATGAACAGACGGTCACCACGGGTAGTTTCGATCCGAAGCACGCCGATACGGGGTGCCTCGGGAAATTTGATCGCAAGGATCGTGAATGCAATCAGCGTACAGGCGATGACTACAAAGAATATTGCAGTTGGTAGTGTCCATGCCATCCAGGCCATTGGTCAGTCCTCCATCAATCTGATTGTGTAGTGCGGGTTATGGCCTCCTGCCATTGTGAAACCCACTTCATACCCCGTCAGGACAAACGGATCCCAATACTTCTTGTCGTTCGGCCTTCGCGAAGCGTTAATAACCTCTTCCGGCGAAAGATCGCGACATATCAGTCTTTCCAGCAGCTTTTTGGGATCACATCCTCGTGGAGCCATGTATTCAAACAGCTTCTTTCCACCATCATAACAAGTCACCTTGAATTGCTGTTTGGCTGCCATCACACCCTCCCGAGGGCAAAACCCTTGGCGATGTAGTTACGGACAAAATAGATCACCAACGCGCCGGGAATGATGGTCAGCACCCCTGCGGCGGCTAACACGCCCCAGTCGAGTCCCGAGGCAGATGCCGTCCTGGTCATGGTCGCAGCAATCGGCTTTGCGGCCACCGATGTCAGTGTGCGCGACAACAGCAATTCAACCCAGCTGAACATAAAACAGAAGAACGCGGCGATACCTATCCCGCTGGCAATCAGCGGCGTGAATATTTTGATAAAGAAACGCGGGAACGAATAGCCGTCTATATAGGCAGTTTCATCGATTTCCTTGGGCACGCCGCGCATGAACCCCTCAAGGATCCACACCGCCAGCGGTACGTTGAACAGGCAATGTGCCAGCGCCACCGCGATATGGGTGTCAAACAACCCGACCGAGCTGTAAAGCTGAAAGAAAGGCAGCGCAAAAACCGCAGGCGGTGCCATCCGGTTGGTCAGCAGCCAGAAGAACAGGTGCTTGTCACCCATAAACGAATAGCGGCTGAACGCATAGGCCGCAGGCAGCGCCACCGCCAGACTGATCACCATATTTATCACCACATAGATCAGCGAATTGATATAGCCCATGTACCAACTGGCATCGGTCAGAATGGTCAGGTAATTGTCAAAGGTCAGATCCTGCGGCCACAGCGAAAACACATTCAGGATTTCGGTGTTGGTTTTCAGGCTCATGTTTACCAGCCAATAAATCGGCAGCATCAAAAAGGTGAGATAGATCGTCATGACGATGACACTGCCACGGATCTTCGGCAGCGACAGGCGGCGCGAGGCGGATTGTTTCACGGTTGCATCAGACATTATGCAGCATCCCTTTTGTCGAGGTTTGTCATGACGGTGAAAAACACCCATGAGACCAGCAGGATCACGAGGTAGTACATGATCGAGAACGCCGCGGCGGGCCCAAGGTCAAACTGTCCAAGCGCCATTTTCACCAGATCAATCGACAGGAACGTTGTCGCGTTGCCCGGACCACCCCCGGTGACGACAAACGGCTCGGTATAGATCATGAAACTGTCCATAAAGCGAAGCAGAATAGCGATCATCAGAACCCCTGTTATCTTGGGTAGTTCGATAAAACGGAACACTTTCCAGCGGCTCGCCTGATCAATCTTGGCGGCCTGATAATAGGCGTCGGGGATCGACTGCAACCCGGCATAGGCCAGCAATGCGACCAGTGACGTCCAGTGCCAGACATCCATGATGACAACGGTGATCCAGGCGGCAACACTGTCTTGGGTGTAGTTGTAAGAGATGCCCATCTTGTCCAGGGTATAGCCCAGCAGGCCGATATCGACGCGGCCAAACACCTGCCAGATGGTGCCGACAACATTCCACGGGATCAACAGCGGCAGCGACATCAGAACCAGGCAAGTTGAGGCCCAAAACCCCTTTTTCGGCATATTGAGGGCAACAAAGATGCCAAGCGGCACTTCGATTGCCAGAATGATCATCGAAAACATGATCTGACGACCCAACGCGTCATGAATACGCTCTGAATGCAGCAGTTCTTTGAACCACTCCAGACCGGCCCAGAAAAACACATTGTTGCCGAATGTGTCCTGCACCGAGTAATTGACCACGGTCATCAGCGGGATCACCGCCGAGAACGCCACCAACACCAGCACGGGCAGAACCAGAAACCAGGCCTTTTGATTGACTGTCTTTTCCATTACGCTGCCTCCCCCTGAATACGCCAGTCATCGGCGTAAACGTTTATTCTTGCCGGGTCGAAGGTCACGCGGTTCATCTCTGCGCCAATTTCGGCACCTTCTTCGGCGATTATATTGATTTCATTGCCAAAAAATTCCGCCCGCACGATCTTGTGGCGGCCCACATCTTCGACCCGGCGTATTTTCACTTCCAGCCCGTTCTTGTCTGATGTCAGGCGGATGAATTCGGGACGAATGCCGATCTGAACTTTGCCGGACATTGGTTTATACGCGGCCCCAAGCGGGATTTGGGTGCCGTCGACCACCGCAGTATTGCCGGACACTTTGGCATCCAGCACGTTCATGCCAGGTGAGCCGATGAAATAGCCGACAAAGGTATGCGCAGGCTTTTCAAACAGCTCTTGCGGGGTGCCCATCTGTACGACACCGCCGTCATACATCACCACCACCTTGTCAGCGAAGGTCAGCGCCTCGGTCTGGTCATGGGTCACATAGATCATGGTGTGACCAAATTCATGGTGCAGCGATTTCAGCTGGGTGCGCAATTCCCATTTCATATGCGGGTCAATCACGGTCAGCGGTTCGTCAAACAACAAGGCATTCACATCTTCGCGTACCATGCCACGGCCCAGCGAAATCTTTTGCTTGGCGTCTGCGGTCAGACCGCGTGCCTTGTTGTTCAGTTCGGCCTCCATGCCGATCATCCGCGCTATGGTCTGGACCCGATCAGCGATATACGTCGCATCCGCGCCCCGGTTGCGCAGCGGGAACGCCAGATTGTCGCGTACAGTCATGGTGTCGTAGACCACAGGGAACTGAAACACCTGCGCAATGTTGCGCTGTGCAGTCGGCGCATTGGTGACATCACGGTCATTGAACAGAATGCGCCCCTGACTGGGGTGTACCAGGCCGGAAATAATGTTGAGCAAAGTGGATTTGCCGCAGCCCGACGCCCCCAGCAGCGCATAGGCTTCGCCATCCGCCCAATCGTGGTTCAGCGCCTTCAGCGCATAATCCGCTTCGCTTTTTGGGTTTGGCAGATAGGAATGTGCCAGATTATCCAATGTAATTTTTGCCATATCCGTATCCCCTTATGCGGCCAGCGCGTAGGATGCCGGGGCCACAAGGGCACCGTCCTCGCCGAAAATATAAATATGCGACGCTTCCAGATAAATCGGCAGCGTGCCGCCCGGCGCCAAATCACGCACGCCATGAACCAGTCCAACCCAGCGGTCACCGTGATGATCCAGATGCACAAATGTTTCCGAACCGGTGATTTCTGTAACCACCAGAGTGGCGAAAAATTCCAATGCAGCGTCTGATTTGCGCTCTAGTTCCAGATGGTTGGGACGGAACCCAGCGGTATATTTCCCATCCGCAAGCTGGGCCAGAGTGCCGGTCGCAGCCGCCGATTGGCCATCGCCAAACATCAGTTTACCACCGGATTTTGACACTTTCAGAAAATTCATCGGCGGATCGGAAAACACCCGCGCCGTGGTGGCATCCACGGGTTGGCGATAGACCAACGGCGTCAGGCCAAACTGCGTCACCCGGCCCTGCCAAAGCGTGGCGGTATTGCCACCCAGCAACAGCGCCTCTTCGGGTTCGGTCGTGGCGTAAACAAAGATCGAACCGGCTTCGGCGAAAATCTTTGGAATTTCGGCCCGCAGCTCTTCGCGCAGCTTATAGTCCAGGTTGGCCAGCGGTTCGTCCAGCAGCACCAGCCCGGCGTTTTTGACCAGCGCCCGCGCCAGGGCACAGCGCTGTTGCTGACCGCCTGACAATTCCAGCGGCTTGCGATCCAGCATCTCTGATATCTGCATCAGGTCGGCAGTCTTTTTCACCGCCGCGTCAATCTCGGCCGCTGATTGACCCATCAACCGCATTGGCGAGGCAATATTGTCATAGACTGACATCGAAGGGTAGTTAATGAATTGCTGATACACCATCGCCACCTTGCGATCCTGTACGCGCATGCCGGTGACGTCTTTACCGTTCCACAGGATCCGCCCGGTGGTGGGTACGTCCAGCCCCGCCATAAGGCGCATCAGCGATGTCTTGCCTGACGTCGTTGGCCCCAAAAGAACATTCATCGTGCCGTTTTGCAGGATCAGATCCGTCGGGTAGACATGTGTTTGTCCGTTGACGACGTGTGAAACTCCTTCAAATACCAGTGTCATTGTTGTGCCTCCCTGCGCGCCATGTCCTTGTTGGCCAATGGGCCATCCTTGGTGCGCGCGTCATTCATCCAAATGTCGAGCTCGGCAATTTCGGCCTTGCTCATCCGCAACCCCAATCGCGATCGCCGCCACACCACATCCTCGGCAGTGCGGGCGTATTCCTTTTCCATCAACCAGGTAATTTCGCGCTCGGTCAGGGTGGCGGCAAACGCACGGCCCAGACCCTGAGCCGTTTCAGCATCGCCAAGGATCAGGCGGGCTTCAGTGCCATAGGCCCTGATCAGGCGACGGGCCCAGAGCCCATCCAGAAACGAATATTCCTGACGCAAATCCGCGATCAGAACAGCCACGCCGTCAACCGGGAAATCCCCGCCCGGCAGGCTAACCCCGGCGGTCCAGTTCGGGCCGACCTCGGCGAAAAATGGCCTGATCTTGGCAAGCGCTGCTTCGGCCAGTTTGCGATAGGTCGTGATCTTGCCACCAAAGACATTCAACAGCGGCGCGCCTCCATCTGCGTTCACTTTCAGCACATAATCCCGCGTTGCGGCCGTGGCCGACGTGGCGCCATCATCATAAAGCGGACGCACGCCGGAATAGCTCCAGACGACATCGTCCTTTTTGATCGGCTGCTTGAAATAGCTTGATGCAAAGGCGCGTAAATAGTCAGCTTCGGCCTCGCTGCACTCAGGTTTGATTGACGCATCTTCGTGATCTGAATCCGTTGTCCCAATCAGGGTGAAATCGGTCTCATAGGGAATCGCGAAAATGATCCGGCCGTCTTCTCCCTGAAAAAAATAACACTTGTCATGATCAAACAGCTTTCGTGTCACGATATGGCTGCCGCGCACCAGGCGCACACCTTCGGATGACTTGATCCGTGCGGTGTTGCGGATGATATCCTCGACCCACGGGCCACCTGCGTTGAGCAGCATGCGGGCCACGGTCACCTGAGTTTCTTTGGTGTTCTGATCCTGGGTGGTGATGTGCCAGACATCGTTGACACGTTCGGCCTGCGTGACTTTGGTACGGGTCATGATCTGTGCGCCGCGCGCCTCGGCATCGCGGGCGTTCAGAACCACCAGACGGGAATCCTCGACCCAGCAATCGGAATATTCGTAAGCCTTGGCAAAGCGGTCTTGCAATGGCTGCCCGACCGGGTCCGTTGTCAGGTCCACCGTCGTCGTGCCAGGCAGGATTTTCCGCCCGCCCAGATTATCATAAAGGAAAAGGCCAAACCGGATCAGCCAGGCAGGTCGGCGGCCTTTCATCCAAGGCATGACAATATTCAAAATCCGCGATGTCGGGGTGTCGCCTTCAAACCGCATGTCTTTGTGATACGGTAGCACAAAACGCATCGGCCAACTGATATGAGGCATTGCCCGCAGCAGGGTTTCGCGCTCTTTCAAAGCCTCACGCACCAGACGAACCTCGAAAAACTCAAGGTACCGCAGTCCGCCGTGGAACAGTTTTGTCGACGCCGAAGACGTTGCGGAGGCTAGGTCGTTCATTTCTGCCAGCGTCACCGACAGACCGCGACCTGCTGCGTCTCTGGCGATGCCGCACCCATTGATGCCACCACCAATGACAAATAGATCGACGGTTTTTGGCTGATTTCCTGACGACAAATCGGCCTCCCTGCCATTTGTTACGTTGGCTGACACTGGACCATATGCGAACCTATTTGGTCAATATTTATCTTCGTTTAATTTCGTTATATTATTTATCCATAAAATACATGCTGTTATGGAGTGTATCGGCACACATTACGCCAGGGCAGGATAGTTTTTTCTTTCGTAAAAGTTCGTATCAACCACCAAATGCAACATTTTCAGACTCAATACGTCAATTTTTTTGTTCTAAAATCCCCCCTATACCTACATCTTCATTCGCCTCTTGCCGGATAGAAGGAAAACGAGCATATTCGAAATTCCCAGCAGGACACCGATATGGCCCATAATTTCAGAGAACCCGACATCCTGGAGATCGCCCGGAAAGAAGGAAAAGTGACCGTCGAAGACCTCTCCTCGCGCTTTGGGGTGACGGTGCAAACGATCCGCCGAGATCTGAGCGATCTGGCCGATGAAGGAAAATTGGAACGCGTGCACGGCGGTGCTGTTTTGCCGTCAAGCGTAGCCAATATCGGATATGAAGACCGCCGGGGACTGCATGATGAGGCCAAAGACGACATCGCCCGCAGATGTGCGCGAGCAATTTCCGACGGAACGTCCTTGTTCCTGAACATTGGCACCAGCACCGAGGCGGTGGCGCGCGCCTTACTGCACCATCAAAACATCATGGTTGTCACCAACAATTTGAATGTGGCCAATATTCTGGCGGCCAACTCGGATTGTCAGGTTATCGTTGTGGGCGGCACATTACGGCGGTCCGACGGTGGGCTGGTTGGGAACATAGCAATCGACACCATCGAACAATTCAAAGTGGATATCGCGATTATCGGCTGTTCTGCCTTGGACGAAGACGGCGATTTGCTTGACTTTGATGTTCAGGAGGTCGGCGTAAGCAAAGCAATAATTCGACAAGCCCGCAGCACTTTTCTGGTTGCCGATCATTCTAAGTTTCAACGAAATGCACCGGTTCGGATCGGGTCCCTGCGAGACATTACATCGATTTACACGGATAAACCGCTCTCAGGCGAACTAACGTTAAAGTGTCTCGATTGGGGCACGTCAATTGAAGCATAGTTTGACACGGCTACCACTGAAAAATAGAAACAGATTCCTTAAGGCGGTGAAAACCGGACAAATCGCTTTTGACCGAAGTCGATCTCGAAATCGTGAATGCGGACCTGAACGCCCGGGGTGGAAATGTACACAATATATTGTACGGCGGCGTTGACACGTTAATTTTGGTGGACCGCCAAAGTGGAATGTTTCCGCTATTATGCAGTAACGATTTTATTCCACGCCACATATGCTGAGGCGCGCGTTTGACGAGATTTGGGCGAGAGATCAGATGACGTTGCGCGCCTCTCGGCTATGTGAACATACCCTGCCAGACAGTGATTGAAATTGTTGTAGATGGCATCGTGGACGGACAGAAAACGTTGCATCGGTTCAGGTGACTTGAACTGGCCTATTTAGCGTTCTCGTAGACGTGTCGACCCCTGCTTGCCTTATGATTGTCCCGGATCTCACGTGATGGTGGAGGTCCGAAGGGCGCCCGGCACGTCATTTATGACGAGTAGTGGCTCCTTTATCGCATAAGAGCCGACTGCAGGATAAGAAGAGGGGGCGCTTGCGTCAGATTGAACGCGACATCACACAGATCGACGCAGCTAGCTGATGGGGTGGATGAACCGCCCCCTGTTTGCCGGAGGCTCCAAAGTAAGCAAAGATGGAGCCTATGGAAAAAAGTAATAGAGCAAACAGATATTCGACTGAAGTGCGCGCACGCGCGGTTC